>DUNB01000046.1 GCA_012839585.1 Alcaligenaceae bacterium
ATGGCCAAATCACACATTTTGTCAGCGCCATGGGCACCACGGGCACCATCATGGGGGTAGGTTCCTACCTGAAATCTAAAAATCCAGCCATTAAAATCATTGGTGCACAGCCAGCCGAAGGGGCGCAAATTCCCGGGATTCGCAAATGGCCTACAGAATACCTACCTAAAATCTATGATGCGAGCAAAGTCGACTCGTTAGAGCCCATCGAGCAAGCTGAGGCAGAACATATTGCTCGTGAACTAGCCTCCAAAGAAGGTATCTTTGCAGGGATTTCTTCGGCAGGCGCTTTGGTGGCAGCCTTGCGCGTGGCACAACAGCTAGAAAATGCGACCATCGCTTTTATTGTGTGTGATCGCGGCGACCGTTACCTTTCTACCGGGGTGTTTAATTAAGGCCGTCTCTCAGTAGTAAACCAGCGCCAGTGGCGCCATGACTCAAAGTCTGTTGTTAAATGGGTAGCCCGATTTGGGACTACCCATTTTTAATGCGTCATAGACTTAGTTTTGACGTCGCTGTGCTAACAATGCCGCAAAATCGGCCACGGTGGTGGCGTAAAAGTAGCTGCGGTTATAAGAGGTGATCGCGTAGAAGTTAGGCGTGGCGACGCGATATTCTGCGGTGCCTTGGCTTTCTTCTGCTAGGTCAATGATCCCTAAAGGCGATTGTGCCCAGGGCTGTTGATCTGAACTGAAAGGGGTGGCTGCCCGGGCTTGTTTAATTTGTGACCAGCTCAATAAGGGACTTAAACCACCGTCTACCAAAGGCTTGGCGGCGGCATCATGTACATTGACGGGGGCAAACACAGGTAAGCCGGGTTGCCAGCCGTGTTCTACTAGAAAATTAGCCACAGAGGCGACTACATCTGGAATGGAATGGTACAAGTCAATTTTATTATCGCCATCCCCATCCACGGCATAACGCATGAGGCTACCAGGCATAAATTGCGGTAGGCCCATGGCGCCAGCAAAAGATCCCGTCGCGCTAGAGGCATTGATTTTACCTTGATGATCCAGCACGATGAGATCGGCTAATTGATCTCTAAAAAGTTTACCGCGCTCAGGGCGACTGTTATCAGGATAGCTAAAGCCTAAAGTTAACAAGGCATCAAGCACTCTAAAGTCACCGGTATATCTGCCATAAATGGTTTCTACGCCAATGATAGAGACGATGATTTCTGCCGGCACACCATACTGGTTAGCAATGCGTTCAATGGTGGGGGCGTGCTGTTGCCAAAAGTCTAGGCCGGCCTTGATACGTATCGGTTCGATAAAGCGGTTTTTATAGGTGGACCAACTGCGTTTGATTCGACCTTTGCTCGGGGCCATCAAGCGTGCGGCCTGAGCATCGTAGCTGGCCGATTTTAATAAGGCCTCAATTCTATCTAGTGGGATGGATTGAAGTTCAGAGAGCTCATTAGCCCATGCTTGCAAATAAGGACTAAGCGCGCCGTTTGCCTGGAAGTAGTCCTGCCGACCTTGTACCGAGTCACCTGTCTTTGGGTGGGCGTCTAGGGCTTTTACGACTGGTTTAATTGCGGGGCCGGTGGTATTTATAGTAGAGGTAGGTTCAAGCGGGGCAGGTTGTTGTGTGGTCGTTTGTGACGTGGCGCAGCCTGCCAACAGTAAACAACAAAAACTAGCTTGTAGTAGGCGTGTTTTTCTTAACATAAATAGACCTTATGGAGACAATATACATTACTCACCCCTCGTTTCGTTTGCACGAGATGGGCGCGGAACACCCAGAGTCTCCTTTTCGTTTAGAGGCAATAGACAAGCAGTTGCAGCAGTCGGGGCTCGCTGGTTTGGTGCGGTTATTGCAGGCCAAAAAGGCGGCGGATGAAGACTTATTGCGAGCTCATAGCCTCCATCATATCGCTAATTTAAAGCAGAACGCACCCCTGTCTGGTTATTATGCAATTGAACCAGATACCCTATTAAATGCGCACACCCTAGAAGCAGCCTACTATGCTGCCGGTGCGGGAATAATGGCTGTGGATGAAATCATGACGGGACAGGCGCGACGTGCCTTTTGTGCAGTGCGCCCCCCAGGGCACCACGCGTGTTTTGATCAAGCCATGGGCTTTTGTTTTTTTAATAATATTGCTGTGGCCACGGCCTATGCCTTAGAAAAATACGGCTTAGATCAGGTGGTCATTATTGATTTTGATGTGCACCACGGCAATGGCACCGAGGATATTTTCGCTCATAACGATCAGGTGCACATGTTTGGTTTTTACCAGCATCCTTTCTATCCGAAGGCTCGTCACTCACCGCCGGCTCCTAATATGTACAATGAACCTGTCCCTGCCGGTGCGGATTCTGCCACAATACGTCATATAGTAAACACCTATTGGCTGCCTCGATTGCGTCAATTAAAACCGAGGTTACTGTTGATCTCCGCTGGTTTTGACGCGCACAAAGAGGATAATATGGCGCAGTTGCGGCTGGATGAGGATGATTTTGCCTGGATAACCCAACAGGTTATACAGGCTACAGTGGCTAGCACTCAGGGTCGTGTTGTGAGTATGCTAGAGGGGGGTTATGACTTGCCCTCCTTGTCTCGTAGTGTACAGGCGCATCTTCAGGTGCTCGTGAGTTAAGTCATAGGTGCAGGACTTGTTGCGTTCAAATGTTTTTGTATATACATATGTATGATGATATTTGGGAGCTTCTATTTTTTTGCTAAATTGGAGATTATCAGATGAAGGTTTTAGTACCTGTAAAACGCGTCGTTGACCACAACGTCAAAGTACGCGTTAAATCCGATCAAACGGGCGTAGATATTGCGAATGTCAAAATGTCGATGAACCCCTTTGATGAGATTGCTGTCGAAGAGGCGATTCGCTTAAAAGAAAAAGGCGTTGCCACCGAGGTAGTTGCCGTATCTTGTGGTGAAAAACCGTGTCAAGAAACGCTACGAACTGCGATGGCAATCGGAGCGGATCGTTCGGTGCAAGTGGAAACGGGTGCTGAGCTGCAACCACTAGCCGTTGCCAAGCTGTTAAAAGCCGTTGTTGAAAAAGAGCAGCCCCAGTTGGTGATCCTAGGTAAGCAAGCCATTGATGATGATGCGAACCAGACCGGTCAAATGTTGGCGGCCTTGTTGGATTGGCCTCAGGCGACCTTTGCCAGTGCCGTAGAGGTAGAAGGGGATCAGGTCAAGGTGACCCGAGAGGTAGACGGTGGTTTAGAAACCATTTCTTTATCCTTGCCCGCTGTGATTACCACAGACTTGCGCTTGAACGAGCCTCGTTATGTCACGCTACCCAACATCATGAAGGCAAAAAAGAAGACCATTGATGTGATGACGCCCGATGAGCTAGGTGTGGATGTGACGCCACGCATTAAAACATTGAAGGTCGCAGAGCCGGCCGCACGCGCTGCGGGTGAGATCGTTGCAGATGTGGCGACGTTGATTGAAAAATTGAAAAATGAAGCAAAGGTGATTTAAATGTCGATTTTAGTCATTGCAGAACACGATAACGTAGAACTGAAAAGCGCGACCTTAAACACCGTTGCTGCTGCCTCACTACTAGGTGTTGATGTACATGTGTTGGTTGCCGGAGAAAATGTAGACGCGGTGGCTGCTGCTGCGGCGCAAATTGCGGGTGTAAGCAAAGTCATTGTGGCGGATGGTGCTTCCTTAGCTGCTGGCTTGGCGGAAAACGTGACCGCACAAGTGCTCAGTATTGCCGCCGATTACAGTCATCTGGTATTTGCTGCTACGCCTGCGGGTAAAAACGTGGCACCTCGCGTCGCCGCTAAATTAGACGTGGCGCAGATTTCCGATGTGCTTTCGGTAGAGTCCGCCGACACCTTTACTCGTCCTATTTATGCAGGTAATGCGATTGCTACGGTGCAGTGTGCAGATAGCCAGCTCGTGCTGACAGTACGTACAACAGCTTTTGATGCCGCAGCCGCAACAGGCGGCAGCGCCGAAACCGTTAAAGTGGATGCGGTTGCAGACAGTGGTAAATCCTCTTTTGTGAGCCGCGAGCTGGCTAAAAGTGATCGCCCTGATTTGGCTGATGCTGCAATCGTTGTGTCCGGTGGTCGTGGTTTGGGTAGCAAAGAAAACTTTGCTTTGGTGGATGCGTTGGCAGATAAACTCGGTGCGGCTGTGGGCGCGTCGCGTGCTGCGGTCGATGCGGGTTATGCGCCTAACGATTGGCAGGTAGGACAGACCGGTAAAATCGTGGCACCTCAGTTGTATATCGCTGTGGGTATTTCTGGTGCTATTCAGCACTTAGCGGGAATGAAAGACTCCAAAGTGATCGTAGCCATTAACAAAGATCCTGAAGCTCCTATTTTCAGTGTGGCGGATTATGGTCTAGTGGCCGATTTATTCGAAGTCGTGCCCGAATTAACCCAGGCGCTGTAACTTTGATTAAGCCTGCAGACAGACTGCAGGCTTTTTTTTAGCTATCAACGGAGATCCTATGAGCTATCGTGTACCACGTTCTGACATCCATTTTTTACTTGAGCACATCATTGATACCCAAGCTTTGTTCGACTTGCCTGGTAATGAAGAATTATCTTTAGAGCTATTTCATACTGTGCTGGATGAGGCGGCCCGGTTTATCGAACAAGAGGTGGTGCCATTAAACCAAGTGGCCGATTTAACTCCACCACGTTTAGAAAATGGACAAGTGACGACTAGCCCTGGGTTTAAAGCGGCATTTGCAAATTTCGCTCAAGCGGGTTGGCAAGGGTTACAGCACGAGGCGGATATTGGTGGTCAGGATCTGTCTAAGTTGATTGGGGCGATCTTTGGTGAAAACATGAGCGCAGCAAGTGCGGCGTTTGCGTTGTGTCCTTTATTGACAGACTCCGTGATAGAAACCTTTTCTGAAGCCGGTACCGAAGAACAAAAAGCGATTTATTTGCCGGCGATGCTCGAAGGCCGTTGGACAGGCACCATGAATTTGACCGAATCCCAAGCGGGTTCGGACTTGTCTATGGTTAAAACCATGGCGACGCCTCAAGAGGATGGTAGTTATAGAGTACAGGGCGAGAAAATATTTATCTCGTACGGGGAGCATGATTTAGCCGAAAACATTGTGCATTTGGTCTTGGCACGCACCCCTGACGCGCCAGCAGGCATACGCGGGCTTTCTTTGTTTATTGTGCCGAAATTTCTGGCTCATGATCAGGGCGAATATAAAAAGGGCGCACGTAATGATGTTTATAGTGCGTCTCTAGAACACAAAATGGGCTTGCGTGGTAGTCCTACGGCCGTCATGTTGTACGGGGATAACAAAGGCGAGGTGGGTCAAGGTGCTATCGGTTATTTGATTGGGGAACTTAATCGCGGCCTAGAGTATATGTTCATCACCATGAACGCAGCACGTTATGCCATTGCTCTACAAGGCTTAGCGGTGGCGGATCGGGCGCTGTTTAGTGCCCAAGCTTATGCGGCAGAGCGTAAGCAAGGCGGTGACCTAGAGCGTAAACTCCCCGCCCCAGTGGCTTTACACCACCACCCTGATGTAGAGCGCATGCTACAAACCATGCGTGCCTTGACCGAGGGAACACGAGCTGTAGCCTATTACGCGGCGTGGCTCAAGGACATGGCGCGCAAAACAACGGACCAAGCCCAACGTCAGCAATACCAAACATGGTATGAGTTTTATGTGCCCATCGTAAAAGGCTTTGCCACAGAAATGGTCAATGAGGTGAGTTCCCTAGGTGTACAGGTACACGGTGGGATGGGTTTTATAGAGGAGACCGGTGTAGCGCAGTATATGCGTGACTGTAGGGTCTTCTCTATTTACGAAGGAACAACAGCGATCCAAGCTAATGACCTTATCGGGCGAAAGTTAGTCCGTGATCAAGGGCAGGTCGCTTTGTCTATTTTAGAGCCTATACGAGCCTGTCAGGCGCAGCTCACACAGCAAACAGATCATCCGGCCTTAACGTTGATTGCAGAACGTTTAGAACAAGGTTGTGAGGCCTATGAAAAAGCAGTACGTACCCTAGTCGAACTGCACCAAGCCTCAAACCCACAGGCGGTTTATCTGGGCAGCGTGCCATTTTTAATGTTGTCAGGTGTTTTGTTGGGGGCATGGAAAATGGCGCAGTCGGCCTTGGTCTGTGCCAATTTAACCGACGACTTTTCACAACAAAAGCTCAGTACAGCAGTGTTTTATGCAGCTCATATTTTGCCCAGAGCAGCGATGTACAGTAGTGCTATAGGGGACGGAAAATTACTCAGTCTCTATCCAATGCCTAAATAAAATTTATCTAAGATATTGATTTTTATGAACAAACCCTTTGCTTAGGCAAGGGGTTTGTTCTTTGTGGTAAATCGACCGCACTTCTACTTGCAATAATAGCTGTATGGATATACAGTATCTTTACTGATGATATGGAATGTAGGAGATTCTATGCGTAGTCTATCTTTTGCCCACTATGTTTTGCGCTGTAAAGCGAATCCCGCCCTGGCACACAAAAGTGCGTTTGACATGTATCGCCGCTATCAACGCGCCCAGTCTCGTCCTCGTTGGATGAACGCGTTGTTATTATGGCGCTAAATGTGGGGCCTATCGATTTTTTCTTCTCTGTGGTTTCTTTTGGTGATAGAATAATCGGTTCATCCTCTGTCGGGCTTATTTAAAAACAATGGTGTTGCCCGTATATGATGTTATTTGGAGCTTACAGTGAATATTATTGATATCCTAGAACAGGAAGAAATCCAGCGTTTAACCGCAGCTAGCCCACGTCCAGAATTCAATCCTGGTGACACCGTGGTAGTTAACGTAAACGTAGTTGAAGGTACACGTAAACGTGTGCAGGCTTACGAAGGCGTTGTTATCGCAAAACGTAACCGTGGCTTGAACTCTTCCTTCATCGTTCGCAAAATCTCTTCCGGCGAAGCCGTAGAGCGTACATTCCAGTTGTATTCCCCACAAATCGCATCCATCGAAGTCAAACGTCGTGGTGCGGTTCGTCGTGCTAAACTGTACTACCTACGTAACCGTTCGGGTAAAGCAGCGCGCATCAAAGAAAAATTGGTACGCAAAAACGTGGCAAAATAATTGCTTCGTTCAAAAAGCACCCGAAAGGGTGCTTTTTTTATATGTGTAGCCTATGTCTTCCCCTATCCTTCTGAATGATCTTGCACGTATAGAAGCCACTCGATTAGGCTTTGATCCTCAGCTTCAGCCCTTAATTGAAATTCCTCAACTACCAGGAATCGATCGGTCTTACTTAGAGCCTGACTTCTTATTGGCGGCCTATAGCCATCCTGTACAGTGGGGCGTAGAGCCCTTATTTGCCAATTGGTTTGTGCCGGATTTTGCTCAGTATCCCCAAGGCAAACAAGCTGCTGTGTGCGTCCCTTTAGTTCAACGCCCTTCGGGCATTCATGTGTTATTAACGCGTAGAGCGGGGCATTTATTTAGTCATGCGGGGCAGGTGTGTTTTCCTGGTGGGCGTATAGAGGCCAGTGATCCGGATGCGGTCCACGCTGCTTTAAGAGAAACGCACGAAGAAGTAGGCATCGAGCCGACCTATATTCAGACCTTGGGCGAGCAACCTATTTTTATTACTAATTCGCACTACGCGATGCGGCCAGTGGTGGGCTTAGTTAAACAGGGTTTTTCTATTCGGCCTGATCCTTCTGAGGTGGCCGAGGTCTTCGAGGTGCCCTTGTCTGTCTTAATGGATCCAAAAAATCATCGACTGCATCGATTGCCTGGCAAGGATGGCAACGAACGTTATTATTTTTCGATGAGCTGGCAGGATCATTTTATCTGGGGGGCTACCGCCGCTGTGATTCGAAATTTTTATCATCATCTGGCGGCAGCGTCTCAGCAGTTAGGGCGTTAATCCCCGTTTGAATTCCCTTTAATGACCCAAGCGACCTCCTCTACACCATAAGCAGTGGGCTTGCTAAGCAAGCGGGGCTTTAGTGGGTAGAGCTTGGTTAATACTTGGGCTGGCTTTCTAGTTCAGTGAGTAAGCGCTGATAGAGGGCGTAACGGTCTGGGTGAATCTGCCCGTTTTCTAAGGCAGTGACGACGCCACAGCCAGGCTCATGACGATGCGTGCAGTTATAAAACTTGCAATGCTGAATGGCGTCATGAAACTCGCTAAAACCCCGGACGATATCTTCGGCTGCTAAGTGAGCGAGCCCAAAGGCCTGAAAGCCGGGCGAATCAATGATTTTTCCACTGCTATTTGGAATGTGATAGAGGCGGGTGCTGGTGGTGGTGTGTTTGCCAGCGCCGAGCGCAGCTGAGTGCTCTTGAGTATGGGCGTGAGCATCCGGCACCAGTGCATTTAAGATGGTGGATTTGCCCATGCCGCTCTGACCGAGCAAAAGGCTGGTTTTGTCCTCGAGTAAATCTAGAAGCTGGGACTGGACCTGGGCTGGATCTAGCGCGCTGATTTCAAAAATAGGCACACCTAAATCGGCCAAAGGCTGCAGGCGTTGGCGCGCTACAGCGACGGAGTCTAAGTCCGCTTTGTTGAGCAAAATAATAGGCTCAATACCGGCGGTGCCAGCGGCCACAAGAGCTCTACCGACGAGGTCTTCGGAAAACATGGGTTCGGCGGCCAAAACGATCAAAAGACGATCGATATTGGCTGCAAACTGTTTGGTGCGCATTTCATCAGAGCGGTAGAGCAGGTTGCTACGCTCATGCAGGCGCTCTATGGCGGCACGCTCGCCTTGGGTGCTGATATCGACCCAGTCACCTACGCAAATTCCTCCTCGCTTACCGCGAGGAAAACATTTCACCACCTGGCCAGAGTCTTTGAGTTCTACAAAATAATGACGACCATGTGCCGAGATCACTTGACCGGTCTGGGTTTGGGTGGTGGTGTTTTCCGTACTAACGGACAAGCGATGAGGTTTAGTGCGTTTCATAAAATTGTTTTAGAAATTGAACTCGCTGTACAGCGGCTGGGTGACTGTCATAGTAGGCAGAATAAATCGGGTCAGGGGTCAGGGTGGCGGCGTTATCGTCATAAAGCTTGAGCAAGGCCTGAACTAAATGCTGAGGCTGACTGTGTTGGGCCGCATACGCATCCGCTTGGTATTCATCTTTGCGTGATAAATAACTAAACAGCGGGCCTACCCAAAAGGTAAATGTGGGCATTACCAAAAAGAATAAAACCAAGGCCAAGCCATCATTCGCACGGCCTAATTGAGGGGTGACGCCTAGCCCAGTATAAAACCAGAGCTGTTGAGATAACCAGCCTAAAGCTAAGAAAAACACCAAGGCTAAGGCAAAGGAAAGCAGCATCCGTTTAATGATATGACGATGGGCAAAGTGGCCGAGTTCGTGAGCTAAAACGGCTTCGATTTCTTCGTCATTCAGTTTATTGAGTAAGGTGTCAAAAAACACGATACGTTTATTGCGGCCTAGGCCAGTGAAGTAAGCATTGCCGTGTGCGGAACGCTTGGAGCCGTCCATCACAAACAAATCGTTAAGCCTAAAGCCGCAACGCTGGGCTAAGGCTTGGATACGCTGTTTTAAACTGTCGCGCTCTAAGGGTTTGAATTGATTAAAGAGGGGGGCGATGACCGAAGGAAATAGCCACATCACAAAAAGGCTAAAGCCCACCCAAATACCCCAAGCCCACCAAGGCCAGTGTTGTCCCGCGGCAGACATGAGCCACAACACGGCACACAACAACGGCACCCCTAAGAGCAAGCCCACAGCGACCCCTTTGATCTGGTCACTGATGAATAAACGTAGGGTCATGCGGTTAAAGCCAAAGCGTTGTTCCAGCTTAAAGGTGCGCCAGAGGCTAAAAGGCAGCTGTACCATCGACGTAATAAAAAACACACTACCAACTAAGAGCAGTTGTCGTAATAATTCGTGATCTATGTGACGCGCCCAAAAAAGGTCGAGCACCTGTAAGCCACCAAATAGCGTCAAGGCGATTAAAACCAAGGCTTCGCTCAGGCTCTCAAAGAGAGCTAATTGAGTACGTGCTACCGTGTAATCCGCTGCACGTTGATGGCTGTGTAAGCTAATATGATGGCTGAAATCGTGAGGGACTTGATCTCGATGGCGTCGTACATAGTGCATTTGACGCCAAGCCAAATAGCTGCGAATGCTAAGATGGGCGAGTAAAAAGACAACGAATACTACGAGCAATGTCATAAGGCAGAGCCTACATTTTTTAAAGGATTAATTGTAATGACAGTCAAGGATCAGCGCCTTGTATGGTTGGACATGGAAATGACCGGCCTAGACCCTGAAAAAGAACGAATCATCGAAGTCGCCGTGGTGGTCACCGAGGCGGACTTAACTCTGGTCGCCGAAGGCCCTGTATTAGTTATACACCAAAGCGACGAGTTATTAGATGCGATGGATAATTGGAATAAAGGCACGCATGGTCGCAGTGGTCTGATCGATAAAGTCAAAGCCTCTACCTTGACCGAAGCTGAGGCCGAAGACATTTTACTGGATTTCCTCAAGCAACATGTACCGGCTGGTAAGTCTCCATTATGTGGTAATACGATTAGCCAGGACCGTCGCTTTATGTACCGGTATATGCCGCGTTTTGAACAGTTCTTTCATTACCGCAACTTAGATGTGAGTACGCTGAAAGAAATCGCGCTGCGTTGGAAGCCTGAGGTAGCAAAAAGTTTTGTCAAGCAGAGCAAGCACGAGGCCTTGGCTGATATTTATGAATCCATTGATGAGCTCAAGCATTATCGCGACCATCTGATGAAACTAGAGTAGCCTCTCTTTAAATCATGTGAACTGACTAAAAGTCAGGATGTACGCCTAGCGGACGTCATCGTGCTAGGGAAAGTCCCTAGCGCCGTGACGTCTTTTTACGGGGTAATATGATACTGATTATTGATCTCTATCACTAAAACTGTGTAGTATCAAATTTAACAGCTATAACGGAGGCGTATATGTATGCCCAACTAGTAGACACCGGATTAAGCCGAGTTCAAACCGAAGCCGACTTATCCGAGTTAGAAAAGAATTTCCAAGAGCGCATTGATGCCGGCGTTCGCATGGAGGCCAAAGATTGGATGCCCGATGCGTACCGTCGTACATTGATTCGTCAGATTTCTCAGCACGCACACTCCGAGGTCGTGGGTATGCTGCCTGAGGGCAACTGGGTAACACGTGCGCCATCCCTAAAACGCAAATCCATTTTATTGGCCAAGATTCAGGATGAGGCCGGGCATGGCTTGTACTTATATAGTGCAGCAGAAACCC
Source organism: Alcaligenaceae bacterium (assembly GCA_012839585.1). GTDB lineage: Bacteria > Pseudomonadota > Gammaproteobacteria > Burkholderiales > Burkholderiaceae_B > Paenalcaligenes. The sequence continues at coordinate 11,198 of DUNB01000046.1, forward strand.
TAGGCGTGGAACGCGAAGACTTGATCGCAGATTTGCTTTCGGGTCGCGCTAAATATTCCAGTATTTTTAATTACCCCACCTTGAATTGGGCGGACATTGGCATGATCGGCTGGTTGGTAGATGGTTCTGCCATCATTAACCAGATTCCATTGTGTCGTTGCTCCTACGGTCCTTATGCGCGTGCCATGGTGCGTGTATGTAAAGAGGAATCCTTCCACCAACGCCAAGGTTACGACTTGCTGATTGAAATGTGCTTGAACGGCACGCCAGAGCAAAAGCAAATGTGTCAGGATGCGTTTAACCGTTGGTGGTGGCCTGCACTAATGATGTTTGGTCCTTCGGATGGAGAGTCCGTACACAGTGCACAGTCCATGAAATGGCGCATTAAGCTCTTCTCCAATGATGAGCTACGTCAAAAAATGGTGGATCAAACCGTTCCACAAGCCGAATACCTCGGTCTGACAGTGCCTGATCCTGACCTGCGTTGGAACGAAGAGCGCGGTCACTATGATTTCGGTGAAATCGATTGGGATGAATTTTGGGCCGTGTTAGCAGGTAATGGTCCCTGCAACAAAGAACGTCTAGATACCCGCGTTAAAGCACATGAAAATGGTGCGTGGGTACGTGATGCCTTGATGGCATATGCCGAGAAACAAGAACAAAAGCAAAGCAAGCAAGTGGCTTAAATCTAGGAGAGCACAATGAGTCAAAAAAACTGGCCTTTATGGGAAGTCTTCATCCGTAGCCAACACGGTTTGGCACACAAACACGTAGGTAGCTTGCACGCTTCTGATGAGCAAATGGCGGTTAATAATGCCCGTGATGTATACACCCGCCGTAACGAAGGTGTCAGCATTTGGGTGGTAAAAGCTGCGGATATTACAGCGAGTAGCCCTGGGGATAAAGACCCCTTATTCGAACCATCGAACAGCAAAGTCTATCGTCATCCTACTTTTTTCCCCATGCCTGACGGCATCAAAATGTAGGAGCGGGCATGAATCAAGCGTTATTTAATTACTTATTACGTTTGGGCGATAGCACTATTGTGCTATCCCAGCGTTTGGCGGAATGGACAGGTCATGGTCCAGCGCTCGAGGAAGAACTCGCTGTTGCTAACACCGCTTTGGACTTGATTGGTCAAGGTCGTATGTGGTTGACGATGGCAGGAGAGCTCGAAGGCAAAGGCCGCGATGAGGATGCTCTCGCTTATCTGCGCGATACGCATGATTACTACAACTACTTATTAGTTGAGCGCAAAAACGGCAACTACGGTGACACCATGATGCGTCAGTTTTTGTTTGATAGCTGGCATTACTTCCTTCTACGTCGTCTCTGTGAGTCGACCAACGAAGGGGTAAAAGAAATTGCAGAAAAGTCTCTCAAAGAGGTGACTTATCATGCAAGACGCTCCACCGATATGGTGGTGCGACTCGGTGATGGCACAGAACAAAGTCACCAGATCATGCAGCAGGCGCTGACGGATGCATGGCCCTATATTGGCGAATTGTTCTTGGATGATGACACCACCGTAGCACTTAATGAACAAGGCATTGCGCCCCTGCACGAATCACTGTGGGATGAGTGGTACGAGCATGTACATAGTGTGTTAACTGAAGCCACCCTAACGGTGCCTAGCAAGGAAGACGGTTTCCACAAGGCATACCGAGGTGGTCCAGAGGGTAGACACACCGAGGCTTTAGGCTACTTGCTGGCTGAAATGCAGTATCTACAGCGAGCCTACCCCGGTGCAACTTGGTAAGAGGTAGTACAGATATGATCGATGCAAACACCATAATGCAGTGGCTAGACAAAGTTCCTGATCCAGAAATCCCAGTGATTTCGTTGGTGGACTTGGGCATCGTGCGCGCGATTGACTGGAAAGACGATACCTGTGTGGTGACGATTACGCCAACGTATTCAGGTTGTCCAGCGATGTTCGAGATGGAGCAAAGCATTCTCAAGGTACTAAAAGAGAATGACATCAAAGCCGAGGTTAAAGTCAGCTTAAGCCCCGCTTGGAGTACTGATTGGCTCAGTGAAAAAGGTCGCGAAGCCCTGAAAAACTATGGTATTGCACCGCCTTCTGAACAGGCGATTGACATATCTGGCATTTCTCGTCGAGCAGGCCCTGTGGTGGCCTGTCCGCTTTGCCATGCCACCAATACCCGTGTGGTTAGCCAGTTTGGTTCCACCCCCTGTAAAGCTCTATATCGTTGCATGGCGTGTGGGGAACCGTTTGATTATTTCAAGGCGCATTAATCATGAGTCAATTTCATCCTTTAAAAGTGTCATCGATAGAGCGCACCACGCGTGATGCCGTCGTTGTGGCCTTTGATGTACCCGAAGAATTACGAGAGAAATTTCATTTCCGTCCCGGTCAGTATCTAAACGTACGCACCCATATCAATGGCGAGGAGCTACGTCGCTCTTATTCCATTTGTGCTGCGCCACACGATAACGTACTGCGTGTAGCGGTAAAACGTGTTTACGACGGGGCATTTTCCAATTGGGCTAATACTGAATTACAGTTGGGCGATACCGTCGATGTGATGCCGCCTGATGGTAATTTCACAGTGGATTTTGATGCGAGCCAAAAGCGTGGCTACGCCGCCTTTGCCGTAGGTAGTGGTATTACGCCTATTCTGTCTTTGGTTAAGACCGCTTTGGACACAGAACCTGAAAGCACGTTTACTTTGTTTTATGCCAACCGTGCTTCCTCTTCCATCATGTTCCGCGAAGAAATCGAAGACCTGAAAAACCGCTATATGGAGCGTTTTTCAGTGGTCTACATCATGAGCCGAGAACTACAGGACGTGGAACTATTCAATGGTCGTTTGGACGCTGAAAAAGTTGATCAGTTGCTCACCGTCTGGTTGCCCGCCCAAACCATTGATTACGCCTTTGTGTGTGGTCCTCATGATATGACCGAACAAGTGGTTGAGACCTTAAAGGCCAAGGGCCTGAGCAAAGAGCAAATTAAATTTGAACTCTTTGGCGCACCTAAAGGCCCACGCACTACTGCAGCCGGAGAGGCTCCACGACGTGCTCCAGGCGCAGAGGATTGTCAGCTCACCATCGTCCAAGACGGGATTACCCGCGAGTTGACCATTGCCAAAAACAACCTCAGTTTGTTGGATGCTGCGATGGAGCAGGGTATTGAGCTGCCTTATTCCTGTAAAGGGGGCGTTTGCTCTACTTGCCGTTGTAAGGTGGTCGAGGGCGAGGTGGATATGGATGCGAACTTTGCCTTAGAGGACTACGAAGTCAATATGGGATTTGTGCTGAGCTGCCAAAGCTTCCCTGTGACCGATAAAGTAGTGATCGACTTCGACCAAGAAACCTAATCACAGATGGGGCGTACTGCCCCATCTGTTACTGTATTTGCTTGAAACATAAATAGTTAATCCCCAAAGGAGATTTTGCATGGCTACGGATTTTTTTAGCGCCCACCAGGACACCTTAGAGCGTGCTTTACAAGCTACAGCGACGCGCGAGTACTGGACACCTTTTCCCGAGATGCCCAGCCCACGTGTATACGGTGAGGACGCAGCAGCCCAAGGCCAAGCGGCATTTGAGTCATATAAAAATGCTGATTTCCCCTTAAGCTTAGATGGGGCAAAGGGAACCGCAGGACAAGAACGCTCTCCTTATGGTTTTGACTTGCAAACACGTTATCCCGCGTTGGATGCGGACACGCTGATTGATCAGTCCTCTTTAGCCTTAGATAGTTGGCGCGAGGCCGGCCCTAAAGCATGGGTAGGCGTGTGTTTAGAGGCACTAGATCGTCTAAATAAGCGTAGTTTTGAAATTGCGAATGCGGTACAACACACCAGTGGCCAGGCGTTTATGATGGCTTTCCAAGCAGGTGGTCCTCATGCCCAAGACCGCGGTCTAGAGGCTGTGACCTATGCTTGGCAAGACATGTCCCGTATTCCTGCTTTAGCTAATTGGGTTAAGCCACAAGGTAAAAATGATCCAATCGACATGCAAAAACAATTCACCATCGTGCCACGTGGCATTAGCTTGGTAATTGGTTGCTCTACGTTCCCTACCTGGAATAGTTATCCCGGTTTATTTGCCTCGTTAGCCACAGGTAACACCGTAGTGGTTAAGCCGCACCCTGGCGCTATTTTGCCCTTGGCCATCACAGTCAAAGTGTTGCGCGAGGTCTTAATAGAGGCCGGCTTTAATCCTAACGTGGTGTTGTTAGCGGCGCATGATGCAGACAGCGATCTTGCACAGCAGCTATCTATGCATCCGTTGGTTAAGATCATTGATTACACCGGTAGCAGTGCCACAGGCAACTACCTAGAGCAAAATGCACGTCAGGCCTTGGTATACACAGAAAAAGCCGGCGTGAACCAAATCATTATTGATTCTGCTCCTGATGTTAAAGCCGTTGCCCGTAACTTGGCTTTCTCTTTTGCTTTGTACTCCGGTCAGATGTGTACCGCTCCGCAGAATATTTATGTGCCTAAAGACGGCATCAAAACGGCGGATGGTCAGATGAGCTTTGACGAGGTGTGTGCGGCGTTGGGCCAAGCTGTAGAGCGTCTTTGCTCTGCGCCTGAGCGTGCCGTAGAAATTACCGGTGCGATTCAAAATGAGCACACTGCCAAGCGCATCGAAGAAGCCAAAGCTCTAGGTCTAGAGGTAATAGTGGATAGTCATCCACTAGCTCATCCAGTCTACCCAGAGGCTCGCACAGCGACGCCGTTACTTTTAAAAACCGATGCCTCTAACCCGAACATCATGCAAGAGTGGTTCGGTCCCATTATCTTTGTGGTCGCCACCGACTCCACAGAGCACAGCATTCAATTGGCCGGACAAACCGTATTAGAGCACGGTGCGCTAACCTTATCCGCCTACACGACCGAAGCAGAGACCGCGACCAAGATTCGCAAAATGGCTGAGCGCAGTGGTGTGTCCTTATCATTGAACCTAACCGGTGCGGTGTTCATTAACCAGACAGCCGCTTACAGTGATTTCCATGGTACGGGTGCGAACCCAGCGGC
>DUNB01000047.1 GCA_012839585.1 Alcaligenaceae bacterium
CGATCCATGCGTTCGAACCAAAGTAGTTCGCCTTGGGCGTCGACAATGGCAAAACAGATTGGACCCAAGCCATCTTCTGAGGCGGTGTTGTGTAACCAATGGGCTAGATTAAGGCAGTCTAGGTGAGTGAGCAGCATAAAAATCGTGAACAAAAAACACAAGGTGAGTCAACATATTAACAAATGTTAAAAATATGGAAAGTGTTTATGTGTGTTTTGTGCGATTTTTAATAAAAATGACAATTGGATTGAAAAGTATTGGACTTTGAATTAGAGAGATTAGTCTAATGCAACATCAACTCTTTTGGCTTGTAGCGATTCAGTTAATACTTTTGATTTTATTTTTAATAGCAAACCACGTTTTCCGCCATTAATATAAATACTTTCTAAATCTAGAATACTTGCTTGCACCCAAATAGGCATTTTTTTACGTGTCCCAAAAGGAGACGTACCCCCCACTAAATAACCAGAATGACGCTGTGCGGTTTCCGGTGTACAGGGTTGAATGTTTTTGGCACCCGTTTGTCGAGCTAGATTTTTGGTAGAGACTTCATGGTTACCGTGCATTAAAACAATCAGTGGCTGTTTTTTTTCATCTTCCATGATTAAGGTTTTGACGGTGATATACGGGTCGACGCCTAGTTTTTTAGCAGCATCGTTGGCGCCCCCTTTGGCTTCGTAGTCATAGGGGTGTTCGCTAAACTCGATGTGATTTTTTCGTAGCCATTGGGTGGCTAGGGTTTCGCTGTTTTTTTTCTTTGCCATAAATAATAGTGCTATTAATAATTACAAATACACTTATGCCCTAGGGTGATGTTCGGCGTGCAGTTTTTTTAAGCGTTCTCTAGTGACGTGACTATAAATTTGCGTGGTACTGGGGCTTTTATGACCTAATAGTAACTGCACCATATTTAAGTCAGCACCATTGTTTAATAAATGCGTCGCAAAGGCATGACGCAAACTATGTGGTGATAGCGATTCATTAATTTGGACCTGTTGGGCATATTTTTTAATAATTAGCCAAAAACCTTGGCGCGTCATATGATCCCCGTGCGTACTGACAAATATCGCTTGACTACGGTGTTGGTTCAAAATTTGCGGACGGGCTTTATTGAGATAGTCTTCTAGCCATATCAAGGTGTCGGGGCTAAGGGGGATCAGTCGTTCTGTTTGCTGATTCGGATGAATTACACGTAATACAGATTGCTCTCTATCTAACTGCTCTAAGGTTAAATCGACCAATTCACTGGCGCGAATTCCGGTGGCATACAGTAATTCCAGCATGGCCTTGTCTCGCAATCCCAATGGATGTTCCACATTGGGGGCGGCAAGCAAGGCTTCGACTTGGCTTGAGCTCAACGCCTTGGGCTTGGCGCTACGATTTTTGACTGTGCGCAACGTAGCTGCGGGGCTTTGTTGAAAGTGCTCTTGTTCAATTCCCCATTGATAAAATCTTTTCAGCGTTGCGATGCGACGATTCACCGTGCTGGTAGAAGCATTAATGGTTTTGTCATTAAGCCAAAGTGCTAGCTGCTCTGTATTCAATGTTTGCCACGTTAATTCAGAACTAACTAGCCATTCGTCCAAACGTGCCAAATCTCGTCTATAAGCCGCAATGGTATGGGGCGAAAGAGATTGCTGCTGTAACGCTAGGGTAAAGGCCTCAATCATAGCGGTCGAAGATACGGTTGTTCTCATAACAGACGGACTAGAAAGTTGACGGAATAGACTAATGGTTATATACCTTGGTATATAGGGTCTTGAAACTACTTCAAGAAATTCATACCTATCCAGTCTAATAATGAAAGATAAGGAGCTAGCATTGCAAACATTTACCAAGCAAAAACGATGGCGTGGCCTTTGGGCAGCAGGGACGTTGGCTTTTTCCGTCCTATCTGCTCCTGTGGTTGCAGCAGATCTAGTGGTGTCCGCGGCGTCCAGTTTAAGTAATGCGTTCAAAGAACTAGGGGAAAGCTTTGAAAAGCAGCATCCTGGAACACAGGTACTAAATAGTTTTGCCGCCTCAGACATCTTAATGCGTCAAGTCGTCAATGGTGCCCCTGTCGATGTCTTTGCCTCAGCAGATCAACACGCCATGGACAAAGCCGTAGCCGCCAATGCAGTAGTCGCTTCAACCCGCCGTGATTTTGCACAAAATGCGGTGGTGCTGATTGTACCTAATGATAATCCCAAAAAGATTGAAGGCTTAGCGGATTTAGCGAAAAAGGACGTGACTCGTATTGCTTACGGAAATCCTGCCACTGTGCCAGTGGGCCGTTATACTCAAGGCGCTTTAGAAAAATCGGGAAATTGGTCTGCGGTTGAAAGTCGACAAGTATTAGGTCAAAACGTGCGACAGGTCTTAGACTATGTGGCGCGAGGTGAGGTCGACGCCGGTTTTGTGTTTGCGACGGATGCAGCCATCCAAAGTGACAAGGTGCAGGTGGTGCAGACGTTAGAGACCACCGTGCCGGTGTTGTATCCCTTGGCCTTAGTCGAACGCCAAGACAGACACCCTTTAGCGCAAGACTATTTGAATTATGTGTTGTCAGACGAAGGCCAAGCGATTTTGGCCAACTATGGCTTTGACAAGCCTTAAACAGTAGGAATTAGATAGTAAGCATGGGTCAGAGTTATCTGCTGTCGGACCTTTGGGTTCCGTTATTGTTGTCTTTAAAAGTTGCTGCTTGGGCAACCTTTTTTGCAGCCATTTTTGGCATGGGGTTTGCGTATCTGTTATCGCGTTCGCGCTCCCCTTTGTGTCATTTGGTGGATTCAATTCTGACCCTGCCGATGGTGTTGCCGCCTACGGTTATTGGTTATTATCTGCTTGTGCTCTTTGGACGCCGTGGCTGGTTAGGCCAGTGGTTGGCCGAATTTGGCATTGAGCTGGTTTTTACCTGGCAAGGGGCCGTCATCGCAGCGACAGTGGTCGCTTTTCCGATGGTACTGAAAGCCGCGCGCGCCGCTTTTGAAGAAGTGGACCATCGCTTAGAGGACGCGGGCGTCGTCTTAGGATTAAATCGGGCCCACGTATTTTTCCGCATTAGCTTACCGTTAGCCCTACGCGGCATTATGGCGGGGGTGCTGCTGGCTTTTGCTAGGGCTTTGGGAGAGTTCGGCGCGACCTTAATGATTGCGGGGAGCATTCCGGGGCGTACGCAAACCTTATCCATTGCCATCTACGAGGCCGTCCAAGCCGGTAACGAGGCCTTGGCTTTGATGTTAGTGCTGGTGACGTCCATCAGCTGTGTTGTGATTTTATGGGTAGCAGGGGTGTTTACTCCCGCCCAGCACCGTCATCGTGGAGCGCGTTAAATGTCGGTTTGCATACAGATAAAACGCTATCTGCCCTCGGCGACGCGTCCTTTTTTATTAGATATTTCGCTAAATACGACCGCTAAACGTATTGCGCTTTTTGGCGCCTCAGGCTCGGGAAAAACCTTAACCTTGCAGGCGATGGCTGGGCTGTTGACCCCAGACTCGGGGCAGATTCGAGTTAACGATCGGGTGTTTTTTTGCTCGGAATCCGGCGTAAACCTATCCCCCCAAAAACGTAAATTGGCCTATTTGGTTCAAGACTACGGGTTATTTCCTCATCTGACCGTGGCGCAAAACATCAGCTTTGGTTTACACAAAGGCTTTTTGAATCCAGCGAAAAAATGGGTGCCGCCACAGGCAAAAAAATGGATTGAGGCCTTTGAGCTCACCGCCTTATTAGGGCATTATCCTAGCGAAATATCCGGAGGGCAAAAGCAGCGTACCGCCTTAGCGCGCGCCTTGGCAGTGGGGCCCGAATTATTATTATTGGATGAGCCCTTGGCTGCCTTGGATATGACATTGCGGGTGCGTATGCGTCACGAGTTAGCGCAGTTGCAACAGCATTTGCAGATGCCGTCCATTATTATTACGCATGATCCAGAGGATGCCATTATGTTGGCTGACGAGGTCTATCGCATCGCTGATGGCAAAATCATCGCTTGCTGCACCCCCGCCCAGTTAGAGCAGGAAATGCAACAACATAATGCCCGTTTGGTTCGGGAATATCAGGCGAATTAATCCATTGTGCCTAAGAGCACACTAGACGCCTTAAAAATAGCAACGGCAGGTTGCCCCACCTTAAGATCTAAGTTTTGCAGACTATCTAAGGTAATGATGGCGGTGATGCGATGTTGCTCTGACAGCTCTATTCCGACTTCCGCATTAATGGCACCGGGTGCAATATGTACTACGGTGCCTTGTAATTGATTGCGAGCAGATAGTTTGCCTTCGCTAGGCAGACCAATAATAATAGAAGAGGCCTTCAAAAAGGCTAGGGCACGCAGCCCTTTTTCCAGCCCCATGCTCTCCACACTTTCTTTGGTGATAGAGGCCACAATGGGTTGAGTCCCACCGATGTCTAACACCACCTCAGCATTGACCGCTCCCATATGAATTTCAGTGATATTGCCTGAGAAATTGTTACGTGCAGAGGTCTGTACCATCATAGTTTGTAGTAATTCCAGATTTTTTTCTGAGCCAGGCTGGGCCTTGGCCAGATGTTGCATAAAACGTTGGTGCGCGGCATCCAGTTGTTGATATAACGTTAAGATATCAAGCGCGCGGGGCGTTAAAGAAGCACCACCACCTCGTTGCCCACCCGTAGTCCGCAGGACTAGGGGTTCTTCTGCGAGGTTGTTCATGGTGTCAATGGCATCCCAGGCGGCCTTGTAACTAATATCGATATGCCGCGCGGCAGCGGAAATAGAGCCATGTTCATGGATGGCCGCCAATAATGCCATGCGGCGCGGATTGCCCCAGTTTAAGGTACCGGAGCGAAACCAAATTGAGCCAGCGAGTTCAAAAGTTGGGGTTGGTGTGGATGACATCGTTTGTTTTATTAACCCTATTACCAAAAAAATGGGTAGCCAACTAGGCTGCTATGTGTAGGATCTTCAGGAGACGCGCTTACATGTACAGAAGCATCGATTTTATGCAACTCTCTGAGTTAGACAGTACAGAGACGTTGGTTTTAACTGTTAATAATCGTTTTGCACGACGTTTATTATCCCAGCTACAGCAGACGCTGGTGGGGCAAAAAAACGCCATTGCCGTCCCTGATATTATGCCTTTAAACGCATGGTTAAGGCAGGCGAATGATGACCTAAGCTTTGTTTCGGATTATGCCCCAGCCGCGTATCTGTTAGATGCGTTCAGCAGCCTTTACGTCTGGGAGCAAACCATTTATGCCCAAGAACCAGAGGATGCGTGGCTGATCGATGTGCCTCAGGCTGCCAAAATGGCCGCAGAAGCCGATGCCCTAATGGACGAGTGGGCATTAGAGGTCAACGAAGAACAGCATACGGGAGACTCCCTGCGTTTTGAGCAATGGCGCCAAGCCTACAAGGTTTATTTGGAGCAACACGATCTGGATGATCAAAATCGTTCCACGCAGCGCGTAGTGAGTGCCTTAGAACAAGGCGTGTATCAGCCACATTGGCGCCATGTGGTGCTGGTAGGCTTTAACGAAATCTCTGCTCGTATGCAACGGTTGCTAGCCGCTTTACAAGGCCAGCGTATCCAATTGTATCAGTATCAGGATCCGTTGATGGCAGAAGCGCACGCAGAAATTGTTCAAGCACCCACACCCGATGCAGAATGGCGTTTAGCAGCGCAGTGGGCGGCGCAACAATTACAAGCCAACCCTACAGGGCGCTTTGCTATTGTGGCGCTGGACTTACAAAACCAGGTGCCTTTTGCGCACCGAGTCCTAGCCCATGAGCTCGCCGCAGGCCCTGGAGAGAATAATGGGTTTAGCTGGAACATTGCTGTGGGACGTCCGCTAAGCGTGTGGCCATTGGTTAAATCGGCCTTGCATTGGCTAGAGGCCTTAGCCCAATCTACCCAGCCCCAGCTCTCATGTCAAATCATAGGAGAGGCATTATTAAGCGGACATTGTGTGGGTCTGCAAACAGAGGCTTCGACCCGAGCCGCGTTGGATGTGGCCTGGCGTGATCAACAACAGCTTAGACTGAGTCCAGAGGCGCTAGCGGAACAGCTGGATCAGTGCGAACTATTAGGCCAGGCTTGGCGTGCGGCCCAAGACTACTTACAGACTCATAACCAATCGTATAGCCCGGCACAATGGGTGCCCCATTTGCGTGAGCTATTGCGGATCTTAGGATTCCCGGGTGAGCAAAACTTAGACAGCCATGCTTACCAAACCATGCAAGCCTTTGATCAGCGTTTAGGGCAGTTTTCTCGGCTGGCTCCCGTCTTTGGGACATTGAGTCTGGCCCAGGTGGTGTCCATGTTGCGACGCTTTTTAAGTGAAACCCTATTCCAGCCACAGCGTGATGCCAAGGCACGTTTAGACGTGTTGGGATTACTAGAGGCCGAAGGGGGGCATTGGGATGCGATATGGGTGATTGGCGTTACCGATGATGTGCTGCCGGCCATTCCTGATCCTAACCCTTTTATTCCTTACGAGGTATTGCGCGCCGCCCAAGCACCCCGCTCTACACCAGAGCGCGAGCTGCAGTGGGCAGCTCAAATGGTTGCGACCTTAAAAACGGCTACTCCAGCTCTTACCTTTAGCTACGCCGCCCAAGATAATGGCCAGCTGTTACGCCGTAGTCCGTTAATTGAAGGCCTGCCAGAGCAAGTGCAGGACGATCCGTTGGCGCAACGCACAGCCAAGGCGTTGGAATTAGAGTGGCTTCAAGACGATCGAGGCCCCGCAGTGACCGCAGAGGAGCGGGTATTTGGTGGAGCCGCCTTATTGGACAGACAGGCGCGTAATCCACTCTGGGCCTTTGTGCAATATCGACTACATGCCTCAGCCTTAGCTCCTTATGAGGACAGTGGGGTGTTACGGAAGTGGCGCGGCACCTTTTTGCACTTAGTGTTAGAGCTTTTTTGGCAGGACATCAGTCCTCGCAGCTCTGCGCAGCTGGCACAGCTTTGGCAAGAGGGGGAGGTGCCGGAACGGTTGACTAAGGCGCTAGATCAGGCCGCGGAAACCAGCTTGGCCGCCTTACCTAAGGTGATTCGTGAACTAGAAAAGGAACGGGCACAACAGGTCTTGCTCGCTTGGTTAGACCTAGAGCGTCAGCGTCCTCCCTTTAGCATTACCGCCCTAGAACAAAAACATCAGCTCCCTGGATTGCGCACAAATATGCGTATCGATCGCATTGATCAGCTCAGCAATGGTCAGTATGTGTTGATGGATTACAAAACGAGCAGAGGCAATAAGGACTACGTGGCTTGGTTACGTGACCGCCCTATAGAACTACAGCTACCGATCTATGCGACGATTCTGGCCGATCAAGGTAAAGAGGTGGCCGCCATGGCTTTTGCCTTTTTGCATTACAAACCGGTGTTGAGCGGCTATGGCACCGAGGAGGCGGGTTTAACCGAGACCGAAGATAAAAAACTGCTACAAACCCATCAAGACTGGCCCACCTTGCAGCAGCATCTGCAAAAGCAAGTATTGGCCATGCGCGATGAGTTCTTAGCTGGGGTGGCAACCAATCAATTCGCACAGCCCGATGATTTACGTTATTGCGATGTATTACCATTTTTACGCTTGAATCAGGAGATAGAGAATGAGCGCGATGAAGCCTAGCGATTTTCAGGTACGGTTGGATGCGGTCGATCCGTCGCGATCATTTTTGGTACAAGCGCCCGCAGGTTCGGGTAAGACTGAATTATTAACAGATCGCATTCTGGCCTTATTGGCGCTGGTACAGCAGCCAGAGGAAATTGTCGCCATTACTTTTACACGGGCCGCGGCCGCAGAAATGCACGCCCGCGTGATTGAAAAACTGCAAGCTGCTCAAGGCCCAGAACCCGAGGAATCGTATAAAAAGAACAGTTGGCAGCTGGCGCAGCGCGCTATGGCGAACAATGAAAAACAAGGCTGGAATTTACTCGCCCATCCGGCGCGCCTCAGTATTCGCACCATTGACTCCTTGTGCTCGCATTTGGTGCGCGCCATGCCGTGGTTAAGTGGATTAGGGGGCGTGCCAGAGGTTTCCGATCAAGCCAGCTCTCTGTATTTGCAAGCCGCCCAAGCGGTGATTGCCATGGCAGACACGCAGCCCTCAGTGGCCTATCTAATCAAACATTTAGGGGTCAATATTGCCGACGTAGAAAAACTGTTGATCCATATGCTGTCTATCCGTGATCAGTGGTTGCCTACTTTGGGACATGCGCAGGCGCTAGAACAGTTGCAAGAGCATTTGAATCAATTAGTGGTAGAGCATTTGGAACGAGCCGAAGCGCTGATGCCTTTAGGCTGGCAGGATTTGGCACCCGCCGCAGTGTACGCCCATCATAATTTATTAGAGCGGGGCAAGGACACCTTAAGTGCGCTGGAGTCTTGGTCAGAGCAGGACCCGTTGTTTCCTGTGCCAGAGGACTTGCCGCGTTGGCAGGCATTGATTCCGTTTTTGACCACTTCAGGTGCTCTGCGCAAACCCAGAGGAATTACCGCAAGGGTAGGGTTCCCGGCCTCGGGCAACAAAGCCTTAAACCAGCAGATGAAGGATTGGCTAGAGGCCCAAGAACCTGATGCACCCTGGTTAGAGGTCTTGTTGTCTTTAGAACATTTGCAGCCTGAGTATTCCGACCAACAGTTTGAGTTATTAGGGCACTTAACTCAGGTGTTGATGCTTACTGTAGCGGAACTGCGTTTGGCCTTTATTGCTGCCGGAAAGGTGGACTTTATTGAGATTGCACAGCGCGCCTTAGATGCCTTGGGCGATGCTGATAATCCATCTGATCTGTTGCTACGTTTAGACCGACGCATCAGCCATTTATTGGTCGATGAGTTTCAAGACACCAGTGCGAATCAAATTAAATTGTTGCAACGCTTGACTGCAGGATGGCAGGCCGATGACGGGAGAACGGTGTTTTTAGTGGGTGACCCCATGCAATCCATTTATCGCTTTCGCAAAGCCGAAGTGGGGTTGTTTTTGCAAGTACAGCAAGAGGGGCGCTTAGGCGAGGTCGAACTCGAACCCGTCACACTCACGAATAACTTTAGGTCCACCGAAAACGTGGTGTCGTGGGTCAACCAGTTAGGGCAACATTTATTTCCCTTAACAGAGGATATCGAGCTAGGCGCCGTTCGTTATAACGCCTCCGAGGCCTTTCACGGCTCGGCGGAGCACTCCATCGTAAAAACGCACGCCTTTGTGTACAGCAAGGCGGGTGCTGACGTGATGGACGCAGATCAGGCTCGGGTCCAAGCCGAACAACAGGTGGTCTCACTCTGTAGAGCCGCCTTAGAGCAATACCCAGAGAGCAGCAAGCCCGCCGTGGTGTTAGTGCGTGCACGATCGCATTTGGGCGAGGTGATTCGAGCCTTGACCAAGGCGGGGATTCCTACCAAAGCGGTCGATATTGATAGCCTAACGGCCCGCCCGGTAGTGCAAGATATTGTGCAGCTGGTCCGGGCTCTCAAACATCCGGGGGATCGTTTGGCCTGGTTATCGCTATTGCGTTCTCCAATTTGTGGCTTAACTTTGCACAGTTTGCATCGTCTTTGTGCGCACGATCGCCATGCCTCCATGCCCGCCTTAATAAAAAATGCCTTAGAGCAACCAGAGGGTTGGCCTCAAAATGAATGGGATCGCTTGCAGCACGTGGCAGCGGTGTTGCTTGATGATTCGCATCGTAGCGGTACCTTGCCTTTTGCGGCTTGGGTAGAGCATTGCTGGCATCGTTTAGGCGGAGAGCAGGTGTACGCTTCCAGCAGTGATAGCGCCGATGCGGAAAACCTCTTTAGGCTCTTAGAACGCGTTGCCCCTTATGGCGAATTGGATTTGGATCAGTTTGAGGATCAGGTGGACCGGCTGTTTGCCGCCGCTCAAAATGCGGAACAAGCGGTCGAGGTGATGACGTTTCATAAGTCCAAAGGCTTAGAGTTTGAAACGGTCATTTTGTATGACCTCAACCGAGGTAGCCGATCGGAGACAGAGCCCCTGTTACGTTTAGAGCAAAGTCAGAACCGTCTTTACGTGGGCATGGCCAAAGCTAGCGATGCGGAGCAAAAAGATGGCATGAGCCAATTCATTGCGCTTCGCGAAAGGCAACGTGCCGTCTTTGAGTTGCAGCGCTTGCTTTATGTGGGCGTCACACGTGCGCGCAGCCAACTGCATTTAATTGGCTTGGTGGAAATGAACCAGGACGGAGAAATCAAACCCACCAGAGGCTCGTTGCTGCAGCTGCTCTGGCCGACGGTAGAGCCCGATTTTTTAGCAACATCGCCCTTAGCCGCTCAGCAAAAAGAGCTGATGAAACAAGATCGTCATCCTTATCAGTATTTGCAACGCCTAGCGACGGTAACAGCCTTGGATCCGGTCAAGCCGCGTATTGCACCAACTGGGGTGAACCAATGGCATTGGATCGATGAGCCGTTTAAAGAAGCCGCCGTTGGGACGGTGGCGCATGCTTGGTTAGAGCGTATTGGACGGGATGGTCGGGCGCAGTGGGATAGTGGGCGCATTCAACAAAGCCAACATGTCATCAAGCGTCAACTTTTACGAGCTGGAATGGCGGCAGTGGATGTCAACGAAGCAGTACAGGAGGTGGTGGAAACCTTAACACTCACCTTAGATAGTGAGCGTGGACAATGGCTATTAGACGTGGCACAAGCCTATCGCGAATGGACCTTGCTCGATGCTGAGGGCAGGGTCTCTATTATTGATTTAGCCATCTCTCAAGAGGACCAATGGCTGATTGTGGATTACAAAACCGCTAAACCACATCCAGAACAAAGTGTGGATGTGTTTTTAGACTTGATGCGCGCACGTTATGGCGCCCAACTGCGTCGCTATTGTGAACAGGTGACGGCCTTTGATGGACGTAAGGCCGTGGCAGCACTTTATTTTCCACGCGCTGATCTCTGGTGTGAAATTTAATGCTATACTTGTAAATGGTGAGCCCCTTCGCATGGTTCAACAGCCAACCTGGTCAGGTCGGGAACGAAGCAGCCACAGCTGTCTCGAACTAGTGCCGAAGTCAGGCTCACCACCCTCAATACAGGCTTTCACGCCCATCTCCCGCAGTCGCCTCAAATCCGGTACACTTTTACTAGCCCTTGTGCTTTTTACTCTTTACCGAATTTCCCCTACATGACATATCAAGTATTGGCTCGCAAATGGCGTCCGCGTTCTTTTGACACCTTAATCGGTCAGGATCACGTTGTACGCGCTCTTACACATGCTTTAGATACGCAACGCTTACATCATGCGTGGCTGTTTACGGGGACGCGTGGGGTAGGTAAAACCACCTTGTCGCGTATTTTGGCTAAAGCCCTAAACTGCGAACAAGGCGTCAGTGCCACACCCTGTGGCCAGTGCCGCGCTTGTGTGGAAATCGATCAAGGTCGTTTTGTAGACTATGTGGAGCTCGATGCCGCCTCAAACCGTGGCGTGGACGAGATGACACAACTGCTCGAACAAGCCGTGTATGCGCCCAGTGCCGCCCGTTATAAGGTCTACATGATTGACGAGGTGCACATGCTCACGGGGCATGCGTTTAACGCCATGCTTAAAACCCTAGAAGAACCTCCGGCACACGTTAAATTTATTTTAGCGACCACCGATCCACAAAAAATTCCTGTCACCGTACTATCGCGTTGTTTGCAATTTAATCTTAAGCAAATGACAGTGCCTGCTATAGAGCAGCATTTACAGGAATTACTCCAGCAGGAATCGATCCCCGCAGAGGCGCCTGCGCTGCGCTTATTGGCACAAGCCGCCGGTGGTTCCATGCGTGATGCGCTCTCCTTAACGGATCAGGCCATTGCCTATAGTGCCGGCTCGGTGACCACCGATGCCGTTCAAGGCATGCTGGGTACCATCGACCAAACCCATTTATTAAAGTTATTGCACGCCGTCATCGAGGGCAATGGGGCGCAATTAGTCGCCATTGCGGATGACATGGCTTTACGTGGCCTCTCGTTTAGTGGGGCGTTAGCGGATTTGGCTGTGCTGTTATCACGCATTGCCATTCAACAACGCGTACCGGGTGCATTGCCACCCGATGAACCCAACATTCAAGGCATAGAGCAACTGGCACAGCTACTGTCTGCAGATCATGTACAGCTGTTTTACTCCGTCGTGGTGCACAGTCGTGATGAATTGGCTTTGGCTCCAGACGAATACGCGGGCTTTATTATGGGCTGTATGCGATTGCTTGCCCTCAGTCCCGCTGGAAGCCTGCCCGCAGAGACACCCACACCGGTAAACGCCTCTAACACCACAGCGAGCACAGACACGCCCGAACCGGTAGATACTTCTAATACAGCTATAACCACGGACGCACCCGCGTCAATAGGCGCTTCT
Source organism: Alcaligenaceae bacterium (assembly GCA_012839585.1). Taxonomy (GTDB): domain Bacteria; phylum Pseudomonadota; class Gammaproteobacteria; order Burkholderiales; family Burkholderiaceae_B; genus Paenalcaligenes. Next base: position 12,335 of record DUNB01000047.1, read on the forward strand.
GGCTCTGCAGCGACTAAAAACACGTCTACATCAACGACGGCGGTTGCGACAGCCGTAGCTGCTGCCGCACCTATGGCAGCACCAGAACCAACCGTGCCGGCGCCTGCATCTGCATCAACCGCATCAACCGTAACACCAACAGCTGACTCGGTTTCCACAGCAAAATCCGCGAATTTAGAGGCTGCTTTGGCTGCAGCATCCGTCGAAACACTAGCTGATACATCACCCACGGAATCGACAGCGACACCCGCCGCCGCGCCTACAGAGGACGCCGCCGTATCAAAAACAGCACCTGCTACACCGACGCAAACACCCGCCGCTTCTACGTCGACGGCGGCTGCGACAGCCGTAGCTGCTGCCGCACCTATGGCAGCAGCAGAACCAACCGTGCCAGTGCCAGCACCCACCGCCGAGGCCGATCAGGATCTGCCTCCTTGGGAGGTGGCGCCACCGGTTGCAGAGGTGTTGTCGCAGTCTACGTCTAGAGCAGGCATACAGCCGCCGATGATAGAGCGGGGCGGTCAAGCAATTGCAGCGGGCGCAGCAAGTCACGCCACGCCATGGGATGCCGATGCGACCCAAAGCGCGTCGACAGCATCTGCAGCACCGACCACCGCCTCTGCACCTGCAATCGCCGCTCCAACAGGCTCAGCACAAACATCAGCACCGACCTCTCCTGTCAGTCCAGAGGCTCAGGCCGATGAGGTGACTGCGGCTTCTAGCGCGCAGGCAGAGGCAACGCCTCCCGCTCCAGAGACTGACAACGCTGATGATGTGCCTACGTACCTCAGCGAACCGCCGCCTTATGAGGAACCGCCCATCGATGACTCGGCCTATGACTTCATTCAACAGGCCGATCCCGACACGGATTTTTCGGCGGGGACTATTGAGGACGGCGACAATACTCCCCTGATGGACGACGCCGTACAACAGGCTGTGGCTGCCTTGGATTTACCTACGCCAGCTAGACCTAAACCCGACACAATCACCCCAGCGCAGTGGGCAGAAATGGCCCCGACTTTGGCCTTGTCAGGATGGGCCGCCGAATTGGCACAGCAAGCGCAGTGGATAGAGTGTGCTGGTAATGAAATCACCTTACGCGTAGCGATTCGATCCGCCGACGACAGCCAAGCCAAGGCCCGCATCAACACCGTATTAAATGAATACTTTGGGCAAGTCCTTCGATTACATATCGAATATGGCAGCACAGGGGATGAAACCGCCTATGCCATTGCCCAAGCCGAAAGAGCACAGCGCCAGGCTCAAGCCGAAAGCGACGTGCAAGAAAATCCGTTTATACTAGCGCTCAAACAGCAGTTTGATGCTCAAGTAGTGCCTGATTCCATTCGGGCCAAATCGTTTTTACACTAAGGACAGTTTTATTATGATGAAAGGTCAAATCGCCGGCTTGATGCGTCAAGCTCAGCAAATGCAAGAAAACATGAAAAAAGCCCAAGAGGAACTGGGCAATATCGAGGTTGAAGGCGCATCGGGTGGCGGCTTAGTCAAAGTCATCATGACATGTCGTAACGATGTGCGTCGTATCACCATCGATCCTTCCTTGCTAGAGGACGATAAAGATATGCTAGAAGACCTAGTGGCTGCAGCATTTAACGATGCGCTACGCAAAGCAGAGGCCACTTCTCAGGAAAAAATGTCAGGGATTACTGCTGGCTTGCCTTTGCCTCCTGGAATGTCTTTCCCTTTCTAAATGACAAATCCTGTTTTACCTGAACCCGCGCCGCTGCGTGACTTGATCGATGCGTTCAAACGCCTACCCGGTGTGGGCGAACGTACGGCGCGGCGTATGGCTTATCACTTGTTGCAACACGATGTGGCAGGTGCCAAAGACCTAAGCCAGGCTTTGGATAATGCCGCCACACGTTTGCTGCATTGCAGGCGTTGTAATAGTTTTAGTGAAACCGAGGTCTGCATTACCTGTGCTAATCCGCAGCGTGATGCCGGCCTGCTGTGCATTGTAGAAACGCCTGCGGATCAAAATATGATCGAGGCCAGTCACAGTTACAACGGTTTGTACTATGTGCTGATGGGACGTTTAGCCCCGCTAGAGGGGGTAGGTCCCAAAGACCTGCAGTTCCAACGTATTGCCAACAGAGCCTCCGAATCCGAGGTACGAGAAGTCATCCTGGCAACTAACTTCACCTCAGAAGGCGAAACCACTGCACACCATCTGGGCGAATATTTGCGCACACAGGGGGTGGCCCTGACGCGTTTAGCGCGTGGTGTGCCGGCAGGTAGTGAATTGGAGTACGTCGATGCCAGCACCATTGCGTGGGCATTGATGGAGCGTCGAAGCACCTAAATAACTGCATAAGACAGCTCGAGGTAGCGTTTGCCTTGCTGCTTAAAGAGCGCTAATCTAGTTAGCAGTTTTTAAAAAAACAAACAAAAAAAGTGGGTCCTGATTTAAAGGACAATAGCAATCGATCTTTATGTCTTTTAGTTAGATCGATTGGTTTAAACATCCAAATCCACCTACATTTTTTGCGATCAACTGATAGTTCATGCCAGTATCCAAGTGCATTAACTAGCTGTATATCTGCGCTCACGAGGCGTTTTGAAAAAAATCATTGGCACCAGCCGTGTCACTGAGTAGCGAATAATAAGTTGAAGCACGTACTTTGGAATGGGTCTGTGCTGTATAGAAACAGTACAGAAACTTACACCGTTTTTATTTTCAAGTAGTTATTCGGAGAGGTCTATGTCCTTATCGCGTCGTGACATAATCAAATTAGCCGCCATCGCTGGTGGTCTTCAACTCGCCCCACGTTTTGCGTGGGCAGATTCTCATCAACTAGAGAAAAAAGATATCACTATTGCCGTGGGTGGCAAGGCGTTAATTTATTACTTGCCTTTATCCATCGCGGAAATTAATGGTTATTTTAAAGACGAGGGCCTAAACGTCAAAGTGGTCGACTTTGCCGGTGGTTCCAGAGCCTTACAAGCCGTGGTCGGTGGCAGTGCTGATGTGGTGTCAGGTGCGTTTGAGCACACCATCAACCTGCAGTCCAAAGGACAGTACTACCGCTCCATCGTACAGCAGGGGCGTGCTCCGATGATTGTGCTTGGCGTCTCTAAAAAAACCATGCCCGATTACAAAACTCCGGCCGACTTAAAAGGCAAAAAAATTGGGGTAACGGCACCGGGATCTTCCACCAACATGATGGTGAATTTCTTCTTAGATCAGCATGGCCTAAAACCCACGGATGTTTCCTTTATCGGTGTGGGCGCAGGTGCAGGGGCGGTAACAGCCATTCGCACTGGACAGGTAGATGCCATTGCTAACCTTGATCCCGTGATTGGTACGTTGATGAAAGAGGACGAACTGCAGATCATCGCTGATACCCGTACCTTGGCCGATACACAGTCTATTTTTGGTGGCAACATGCCTTCAGGCTGCTTGTATGTGTCGCAGTCTTTCATCGACAAGAATCCAAACACCACACAAGCCTTGGTAAACGCCATGGTACGAGCCAATAAATGGATTCAACAGGTCGCACCCGAAGAAATCGTTAAAACGGTGCCTGAGTCTTATTTGTTGAATGATCCTGATTTATACATCCAAGGTCTAAAGGCCAACATGGAGGCTTTGTCTCCCGATGGAAGTATTGACTCCGATGGTCCACAAACGGCATTGAATGCAATGGCTGCATTTGCATCGAATTTTGACAAAGACAGTATCGACGTTAGCAAAATTTGGACTAACGATTTTGTAACCGTAGCGAATGAAAAATACCCGAATGTCTAATCCTGCAGCACTTAGTTTAGAAAACATAAGCTGCATTTTCCCTGCCCGTGACGGGCAGGGCGAATATGTGGCAGTAAAAGATACCTCTTTACACATAGCGTCTGGCGAGTTCGTCTCTGTGGTTGGGCCTACGGGCTGTGGTAAATCAACTCTGCTGAACGCAGGTGCTGGACTACTACAACCTTCCTCGGGACAGGTGCGCGTATTTGGTGAACCCTTAAAGGGCATTAACAAACGCGCGGGCTATATGTTCCAAGGCGAGGCCTTAATGCCTTGGCGCACTGCCTTGGCCAATGTCACCGCAGGCTTAGAGTTCGCCGGGGTGGACAAAAAACAAGCCGATGAGCGCGCCAGAGAGTGGCTCAAACGTGTCGGTTTAGGTGGGTTCGAGGATCGCTATCCGCACCAAATGTCAGGCGGTATGCGTAAAAGGGTCATGTTGGCGCAAATGCTGATCCGTGATCCCGACATCATCCTCATGGACGAACCCTTCTCTGCGTTGGATATCCAAACGCGTCAACTGATGGAAAACGAGGTCTTGGATATTTGGATGGCCAGCCGTAAAGCGGTGCTGTTCATTACCCATGACTTAGATGAAGCCATTGCGATGAGTGACCGAGTGGTGGTGCTGTCGGCGGGGCCGGCCACACGACCCATTGGTGAGTTTAAAGTGGATTTGGATCGTCCTAGAGACGTGGCCGAGGTGCGTAATAATCCACGATTTGTAGAGTTACACGCTGCAATTTGGGACGTACTACGCGAAGAAGTCCTCAAGGGCTATGCTCAGCAGAAAAGAGGGTAGGAATTACTATGTCTAAACAGTTTTCTTCGTGGCGTTTACGCTTTTGGCAGCTCTTGTTGTTGCTTGTGGTTCTCTTGACGTGGCATTTTGGTTCCCAAGACCGTGATATCGCCTTCTTTTTTGGACGACCACTAGAGGTCGCGCAGGTGATTTGGGCCTGGTTTGTGACGAATGGTGATATTTATCAGCATTTGGGCATTACCTTATCAGAGACCTTGTTGGCCTTTGTGATTGGTACGGTGGCCGGTTTGGCGTTTGGCTTGTGGTTAGGCCTATCGCCGGGTGCCAGTGCTTTGTTGGACCCTTACATTACAGCAGCTAACTCCATGCCTCGGGTGATTTTAGCCCCTATTTTTGGCATGTGGTTTGGCTTAGGCATCTGGTCTAAAGTCGCTCTGGCCGTGACGCTGGTGTTCTTTATTGTGTTCTTTAACGTCTATCAGGGCGTAAAAGAGGTCAGCAAAACCCTGTTAGATAATGCGCGTATGTTGGGTGCGAACCAAAAGCAACTCTTGCGCAGCGTCTATGTGCCCTCAGCCATGAGCTGGGTGTTTTCCAGCTTACATACCTCCGTGGGCTTGGCCTTCGTAGGGGCTGTGGTAGGGGAATACCTAGGTTCAGCGAGCGGCGTAGGTTACTTGATTCTACAGGCCGAAGGCACGCTGGACGTCAACACGGTCTATGCAGGTATCATTGTATTAACCGTGTTTGCGCTGCTATTAGATGGCGCTGTTAGCTTGGTTGAAAAACGCCTCTTATCCTGGCGCCCACCTCAAGGTGATGCTGGCAAACTCTAACGGCCTCTCTCTGATCACCATAAGCAAAGGATAAACCTGCATTATGGTGATCACAGCCAAATAGGCGAAAAAAACGCCCCCACTCGATCAAAATAAATGAACTGACCCCCAATAGTTGGACGGTTTAGTTTACTGGGTACTTAAGGACTGAGTTCGGTATTGCACCGGGCTCAGTCCTTTTAGTTTCAGTTTGATCCGTTCGTGATTGTAGTAGTCAATATATTCATGAATTGCTTTTTTAAGCTGATTTACAGACTGCCATTTTTGTAGATAAAACAATTCCGATTTTAACGTGCCGAAGAAGCTTTCCATGGCGGCATTATCTAAGCAGTTTCCTCGACGAGACATGCTTTGTATTAGCCCCTGGCTCGTTAATGATCGTTGATAAGCTCGGTGTTGATAATGCCAACCTTGGTCGGAATGAACGAGTGGTTTCTCCGTTGCTTTTAGGCGCTTTTTTGCTTTTTCTAGCATCTGTGCGATAAGGTTGAGTACTGGGCGAGCACTCATCTCATGGGCAATAATTTCCCCGTTATACAGATCCATTATCGGCGATAAATACAGCTTTTCTCCCGCTACATTAAATTCGGTCACATCCGTCACCCACTTTTGATTGGGCGCTAACGCGTTGAACTGGCGCTGCAAGAGATGCGGGGCAATGCGTCCTTCTTGTCCTCGATAAGCGCGGTATTTCTTAATACGAACGAGGGATTTTAGACCCAGTTGCTGCATGAGTCGCTGCACTTTTTTATGATTTACCACCTCGCCTGATTGACGTAAGGCCGCCGTAATACGGCGATAACCGTAACGACCTTTATGATGGTGGTACAGGGTGTTAATTTTCGTTTTTAACGCTGCCAATGGGTCGGCTAAACGTTGTTTCGCTACGTGATAATAAAACGTACTACGTGAGAGCTGCGCAATACGCAGTAAGGTGCTTAACTCGTGTTTTTGCCTTAGCTCAGCGATTACACGCGCTTTTTCTTGGGCAAGTGACCCGTTTTCTGCGCCTGCTCTTTCTGCTGAAGTAAGGCATCGAGCTTTTTTAAATACGCATTCTCCGCACGTAGGTATTCGTTCTCTTTTCGTAGTTGTGCGAGCTCTTCATCGTTCGTCGGTAAGCGGGTTTTAGTTGGCTTATGAGGTGGTGTTTTCATGCTTGGTGGCCGTCCTTTAGGTCGTGGTTCGAACGCAGCTAATCCGCCCTCATCATACAGCCTCTCCCACTGACTAACGACACTTGTGCCACCTCGAATATCAAAATAGGCAACGGTTTCTCGTAGAGACAACTGATTTTGCCTCATATACGTCAGTACTTGCCGTTTAAATTCAGCTGAGTAACAACTGTATTTCTTAATAAATGCCTGACTGCCATGATGTTGGTACCGTTGGAACCAGGATCGAAGAGTGCTTCGATCAATGCCATGAACCTGTGCTAAAGATTGAATCCTTATACCCTGAGCAGCCTCTAGAGCCACTTTTAATTTAAATTCTGCACTATATTTAGCCATAGAAAAACCCCAAGAAGTTAGATACGTGTCCAACTTCTTGGGGTCAGTTCACACAGGTATTAGCCTGATTTGGGGGCGTTTTAGCGACTACGCTATCAGTGTGGACCTATAAAAGAATCCGGTTTGATCACCTAATCGACGAGCTCTACCTCGGGTTGATTAGGCGCGGGTTGCGTGGAGTCATCGCCGCCGGAGCCATTGTCATCAAACAACAAGACCACTTTACTGTCTTCGTCCAGATCCACCGTGACGCTGCCGCCATTGGTTAAACGACCAAACAAGAGCTCATCGGCCAAGGCACGACGAATGGTGTCTTGGATCAAACGATGCATGGGGCGAGCCCCCATCGCTGGATCGAAGCCGTTTTCAGCTAGGTAATCACGTAATGCATCACTAAAGCTGATATCCACACGTTTTTCTTGTAGCTGTTGTTCTAGTTGCAGCAAGAACTTGTCTACAACGCGTAAGATAATATCGCGTGATAGTGGCGCAAACGGAATCACTGCATCTAACCGGTTACGGAACTCTGGCGTAAACAGGCGTTTAATAGCCTGCATCTCGTCGCCTGTTTCACGTTTATTAGAGAAGCCAATGGTGTTTTTGCTTAAAGCCTCGGCCCCTGCGTTAGTGGTCATGATAATAATCACATTGCGGAAGTCTGCCTTACGACCGTTGTTATCCGTCAACGTACCATGGTCCATCACCTGCAACAGAATATTGAAAATATCCGGATGGGCTTTTTCAATTTCATCGAGTAACAACACACAGTGCGGCTGCTTGGAGATGGCCTCGGTGAGCAATCCACCTTGATCAAAGCCCACATATCCGGGTGGCGCACCAATAAGGCGTGACACCGCATGGCGCTCCATGTATTCGGACATGTCAAAGCGAATCAAATCAATGCCCAATACAAAAGCCAGCTGGCGAGCTACCTCTGTTTTACCTACCCCAGTCGGGCCGGAGAACAGGAAGGAGCCGATCGGTTTGTCCGGACGCCCTAGGCCAGATCGAGCCATCTTAATGGCTGAAGCCAATGCATCAATGGCTGTGGACTGACCAAACACCACCGTATTCAAATCACGATCCAAGGTGGCCAGTTTATTGCGATCATCGGTCGAAACGTTCTGTGGCGGAATGCGTGCAATTTGAGCGACTACAGCCTGAATATCTGTTTTACCAATGGTTTTTTTCTGTTTAGACACAGGCAGCAAACGTTGTGCCGCACCGGCCTCATCAATGACGTCAATGGCCTTATCGGGTAAGAAGCGGTCCCCAATATGACGGGCAGAGAGCTCTGCCGCTGCGGTCAAAGCCGCCTGGGTATAACGTACGCCATGGTGCTCTTCGAAATAAGGCTTTAAGCCACGTAAGATTTGCACCGTTTGCGCGACCGTCGGCTCTACCACATCCACTTTTTGGAAACGTCGAGAAAGCGCATGGTCTTTTTCGAAAATACCTCGGTATTCAGAGTAGGTCGTTGCCCCCATGCATTTCAACTGTCCAGAAGACAGTGCAGGCTTTAATAGATTCGACGCATCTAAGGCCCCGCCAGAGGCCGAACCTGCACCAATTAAGGTGTGAATTTCATCGATGAACAGTACTGACTGCGGGTTTTCGTTCAGTTCTTTTAAAACGGCCTTAAGTCGTTGTTCAAAATCACCGCGGTATTTGGTCCCGGCTAACAACGCCCCCATATCCAGCGCATACACCACCGCTTTTTCTAGGATCTCAGGCACTTGTTTGTTTACGATACGCAACGCCAAGCCCTCGGCAATCGCTGTTTTACCCACGCCGGCCTCACCCACTAAGAGCGGGTTGTTTTTGCGTCGTCTACATAGCACCTGAATCACACGTTCCAGTTCTTTGTCACGTCCAATCAGTGGGTCTATACGACCTTTTTGAGCTTGCTCATTCAAATTATTAGTATAGAGATCAAGCGGTGATTTCTGCTCTGACTGTTGTGAGTTTTGAGTAGAGTGCGGGTTTTGATTCGGCGCAGCACCTTGGGAATCCTCGGGTTTATGTGCCAACGGCTGATGACTACCGTCTTTGGCAATGCCGTGGGATAAATAGTTCACCACATCCAAACGGGTCACCCCTTGTTGGTGTAGGTAGTAAATGGCATGTGAGTCTTTTTCACCATACATCGCCACTAATACATGCGCCCCAGTGACCTCGGTTTTAGAGGTCGAGCTAGAGGAAACATGCATAATAG
>DUNB01000048.1 GCA_012839585.1 Alcaligenaceae bacterium
GTCCGGGCCTTTGTCGTTAGACGGTACACGCCAAGGAATTAACGACTTCACCAACTGGTTTGCCCAGGACAGGGATATGAATGGGGATTATTTTGGCTATGATGGTCCTTGCCCGCCCTGGAATGATTCCATCATCCACCACTACACCTTTACGGTGTATGCCTTGGATATTGACGAGGTGCCTTTAACCGGTAAATTTACCGGGGCTCAGGTTTTGGCCGCCATTGAAAAACATATACTTGGACAGGCTTCCATTACCGGTACCTATACGTTGAATCCTCGTTTATTAAATGAGCAAGATTAAAAAAGCTCATTTAAGGCTTGAGCGAATTGCGTCTTAGTGTGGTTTTCGCTGATTTTTTGTTTTAATCTAGGTTAATTCCGGATTTTTTCAGCTTAAATGCTACTAAAGCGGTAAAATGCTTGCTTTCATTGCCCTCCTTTTTAGTTAGGATCTTTCATGTTTGATCGTTCTCATACCCTAGACATTGCTGACCCCGAAATTTGGGCCGCTATTCAAAAAGAAGACGTGCGCCAAGAGCAGCATATCGAACTTATCGCTTCTGAAAACTACACCAGCCCTGCTGTGATGCAAGCCCAAGGCTCGCAGCTCACTAACAAATACGCCGAAGGCTACCCTGGTCGTCGTTACTACGGCGGCTGTGAATTTGTAGACATCATTGAACAATTGGCCATCGATCGCTTAAAGCAAATCTTTGGTGCCGAGGCCGCTAACGTGCAGCCTAACTCCGGTTCTCAGGCTAACCAAGGTGTGTACATGGCCGTGCTAAAGCCCGGTGACACCGTATTGGGTATGAGCCTAGCCGAAGGTGGTCACTTGACCCATGGCTCCCCTGTGAACGCCTCTGGTAAGCTCTACAACTTCATTTCTTACGGTTTGGATAAAGACGAGGTATTGAACTACGATCAGCTAGAGGCTTTGACTAAAGAACACAAGCCTAAACTCATCGTAGCGGGTGCTTCGGCCTACTCCTTGCATATCGATTTCGAGCGTATTAGCCGCATTGCCAAAGAAAACGGCGCCTTGTTCATGGTGGATATCGCTCACTACGCCGGTTTGGTCGCAGGTGGTCAGTACCCGAACCCTGTGCCTTATGCTGATTTCGTGACTTCCACCACCCACAAGTCCCTACGTGGTCCTCGTGGTGGTGTGATCATGATGAAAGCTGAGCACGAGAAAATCATTAACTCCGCGATCTTCCCAGGTATTCAAGGTGGTCCTTTGATGCACGTGATCGCAGGTAAAGCGGTTGCTTTCAAAGAGGCGCTAGAGCCAAGCTTTAAAGATTACGCCGCTCAGGTCGTAAAAAATGCAGATGTACTAGCACGCACCTTGGTTGAGCGTGGTTTGCGCATTGTGTCTGGTGGTACTCAGAGCCACGTGATGTTGGTTGATTTGCGTGCCAAAGGCCTAACCGGTAAACAAGCCGAAGAGGCGCTAGGCGAAGCCCATATCACCGTCAACAAAAACGCCATTCCTAACGATCCTGAGTCTCCTTTTGTGACTAGCGGTATTCGTTTAGGTACTCCTGCAGTAACCACACGCGGTTTCACAGAAGCCGATTGTGAACTCACTGCGCATTTAATTGCTGATGTGTTGGATAACCCCACTGATGCAGCAAACCTGGAAAACGTGCGTAAACGTGTGCATGAACTAACTGCCCGTTTGCCTGTTTACCGCTAATTACTACGCCTCTTCGGAGGCGCTTTGCCTATGAAATGCCCGTTCTGTAGTTTTGAAGACACGCAGGTCGTTGACTCTCGTGTATCCGAAGACGGTGGTACCATTCGCCGTCGGCGCCGTTGCGCAAAATGTGAGCGTCGCTTCACTACTTACGAACGGGCTGATCTGATGATGCCTACTGTGGTCAAACGCAGTGGCAGTCGGATGGAGTTCGATATAGATCGTTTACGAGCCAGTATGGATCTGGCTTTACGTAAACGATCTGTACCTGCCCCCGAGGTAGATGCTGCTGTGGCCCGCATTACCGAAGGCCTATTAGTAAGCGGCGAACGCGAGATCACCACTGAACAGCTGGGTGAGCTAGTCATGGAACAGCTTAAAAAGCTCGATCAGGTGGCTTATGTGCGTTTTGCCTCGGTCTATAAAAGCTTTAACGATATTCGTGAATTCGTCGAGGCCATCAACGCCATGCAAGACGACAATCCCGCGTAGACGTGAATCATCACTACTATATGCAGCTCGCTTTGCACGCTGCGCGTCAATCGCTTTACATAACTAGCCCGAATCCACGAGTAGGCTGTGTGATCGAACACAAAGGGCAGGTGATAGCGACCGGCGCTACGCAAATGGCAGGAGGCCCGCACGCAGAGGTCATGGCTCTGGCTCAGGCCGCGCAGGCTGGTTATACGCAATTACACGAAGCCACCGTTTACGTCACCTTAGAGCCATGCTCTCATTATGGGCGGACCCCTCCTTGTGTGGATGCCTTAATACAGGCACGGCCGCGTTGTGTGGTGATCGCCATGTTAGACCCCAATCCACAGGTAGCTGGGCAGGGCGTAGCCAAACTGCGTGCGGCCGGGATAGAGGTGGTTTTAGGGGTGGAAACAGATCAAGCTTTAGCATTAAATGTGGGCTTTGTGGCCCGAATGGTGCGTGGTAGGCCTTGGTTGTGGCTGAAAACCGCGTCTTCGTTGGATGGCAGAACAGCGCTCCCTGACGGACAGTCCAAGTGGATTACTGGACCAGCGGCGCGTCTAGATGGCCAGCATTTTCGTGCTCGTAGCTGCGTGGTACTCAGTGGCATCGGTACGGTGTTGGACGATGATCCACTTTTAAATGTGCGTGATCTGGATACCCCTAGACAGCCGGTGCGTGCCATTGTGGATAGTCAGTTACGCATTTCCCCAAAAGCTAAATTATTTAATGGCGACCCGGTTTGGCTCTTTACGGTGGTCGATGACCCGGTACGAGCCCAGCCGTTTAATGATAAAAACGCTCGCGTTATTGTCTTGCCACCGGATGCTAATGGGCGCGTCAGTTTATCTGGTGTGATGCAGTGGTTGGCAGAACAACAAATTAATGAAGTTCACGTAGAGGCGGGGGCCGTTCTGAATGGTGCTTTGCTGCAAGCCGGTTATGTAGATGCTTTGCTTAGCTACATCGCCCCCATGGTGATCGGGCCGGGCAGACCGTTGCTGCAACTACCAGA
>DUNB01000049.1 GCA_012839585.1 Alcaligenaceae bacterium
CCGTCCAGGCACTTATTGTTTTTTATTGAGCCAAAAGCCAATAAAAGAAAAATTATAATAGTAATTAAAAAAATTGTCTATTAAATTAGGGTTTTAGCTCGTTAATTACTATTATAATTTTTCTTTTATTGGCTTTTGGCTCAATAAAAAACAATAAGTGCCTGGACGGTTAACAAGTGCGGCTTTGGTTTTAGCCACCACCTATAGGTCACAACTTTATCAGAGTATTCTTATGCCTAAGATGAAATCAAAGCGTGGCGCAGCCAAACGCTTTAAAGTACGCGGCAGTGGTTCCATCAAGCGTGGTCAGGCCTTCAAACGCCATATTTTGACCAAGAAAACCACTAAAAATAAACGTCAATTGCGCGGTACAACAGCCGTTCACGCAGCTGACGTAGCATCCGTAAAACAGATGCTTCCTTTTGCTTGATAGGAGTCTAAATACATGTCACGCGTAAAACGTGGGGTTAACGCCCGTGCTCGTCACAAAAAAGTTCTAGCTGAAGCCAAAGGCTTCCGTGGTCGCCGCAGCACCGTCTATCGTGTTGCTAAACAGGCGGTAATGAAAGCCGGTCAGTACGCTTACCGCGACCGTCGTAATCGCAAACGCGTATTCCGCGCCTTGTGGATTACACGTATCAATGCCGCATGTCGCGAACTAGACTTGACTTACAGCCAGTTCATCGCTGGCCTAAACAAGGCTAACATTGAACTAGATCGTAAAGTACTAGCCGATATGGCGGTTAATGATAAAGCAGGTTTTGCTGCTGTTGTAGCTCAGGCTAAAACGGCTCTAGCTGCTTAATCGTACGATTCGATTCTGTATATGTACAAACGGGCTCTTTTAGGGCCCGTTTGTTTTTGGAAAATAGACTTTGACTATGACACTACCTGCCGACGATATGATTCAACGCGCACAGTCGCTTTTTGCTCAAGCCACTGATGCGGCCGCTTTGGAAAATGCCAAAGCGACTTTTTTAGGTAAACAAGGTGAAATCACAGCCTTGATGAAAGGTTTGGCTAAATTGCCCCCAGAGGAAAAACGAACTCAGGGTGCGGCGATTAATCAAATCAAACGCCAAATTGAGACCTTGCTGAATGATCGTCGCGATGCGTTAGCACAGGCAGAGCTCAATCAGCGCTTGGCCTCCGAGGCCATTGACGTGACGCTACCAGGTCGTGGTCGAACCGTAGGTGGTATCCACCCGGTAATACGCACTTGGCAACGGGTCGAGGCTATTTTCCGCTCTATTGGTTTTGATGTGGCAGACGGTCCTGAAATTGAAAACGATTGGACTAACTTTACTGCACTCAATAACCCAGAAAATCACCCTGCACGTTCTATGCAGGATACATTTTATGTGGATATGCAAGACGAGGACGGTTTACCCTTTTTGTTGCGTACCCATACCAGTCCAATGCAAGTGCGTTACGCACGTATGCATAAACCACCAATTAAAGTCATTGCTCCAGGGCGCACTTACCGTGTGGATAGTGACGCCACGCACTCCCCGATGTTCCATCAGGTCGAGGGCTTGTGGATTGCAGAGGATATCTCCTTTGCTGACTTAAAAGGGGTTTACACCAATTTCTTACGCGCCTTCTTTGAAACCGATGATTTGGTGGTGCGTTTCCGTCCTTCTTTTTTCCCTTTTACCGAGCCCTCTGCTGAAATTGACATGATGTTTAGCTCAGGTCCTAACAAAGGGAAATGGTTAGAGATTTCCGGTTCGGGGCAGGTACACCCGGACGTGGTACGTAACTTTGGCTTAGATCCAGAAAAATACATGGGCTTTGCATTTGGTTCCGGTCTAGAGCGCTTGACCATGTTACGTTACGGCGTTAACGATTTGCGCCAGTTCTTCGAAGGCGATTTGCGCTTTTTGAAGCAGTTCAATTCTTAATTTTAGCTCGGGCAATTACCTATGTTTGTTTCTGAATCGTGGTTACGTACTTTAGTTAATCCTTCACTTGATTCCGACACACTCTGCCACCGTTTAACGATGGCCGGGCTAGAGGTCGAAGAATCTGTTCCTGCCGCTCCCGCCTTTACTGGGGTGGTCGTGGCCGAAATTACGGATATTGCGCCTCATCCGGATGCGGATCGTTTGCGTGTTTGTCAGGTCAATACCGGCACAGACACGGTGCAAATTGTGTGTGGTGCGCCCAATGCGCGCCAAGGCCTAAAAGCGCCATTGGCTCAGCTGGGTGCGGTGCTGCCGGGCGATTTCAAAATTGGCAAAGCCAAAATGCGAGGTGTGGAGTCCTTTGGGATGCTTTGCTCAGCCAAAGAACTAGGCATCAACGAAGAGGCTAGCGGCCTGCTTGAATTACCCGCGGATGCGCCAGTTGGGGCGGATATTCGCGACTACTTAGATTTGGATGATCAAATCATCGAAATCAAAATGACACCGAACCGCGCGGACTGCTTGTCCATGCTAGGGGTGGCCAGAGAGGTCTCCGCCTTAACCGGTGATGCGTTGACCTTGCCATCCTTTGCGCCGGTAGCGGTCAGCATTGACGATCGTCTTGCTGTAGATGTACAGGCGCCCGATTTGTGTGGGCGCTTTGCGGGTCGTGTGGTGCGTGGCATCAATGCGGCAGCCGAAACCCCTGCTTGGATGGTCAAACGCCTAGAGCGTGCAGGACAGCGTTCCGTGTCGGCTTTAGTCGATATTTCTAACTACGTCATGCTGGAATTAGGTCGTCCTACCCACGTTTTTGATTTGGATAAAATCAAAAATGGTCTAGAGGTGCGTTGGGCCAAAGAGGGTGAGACCCTTGAGCTGCTCAGCGGCAAAGAGGTCACGCTAACACCCGAGGTGGGTGTGATTGCTTCCAATGGCGTTGTCCAGAGTTTAGCCGGTATTATGGGTGGCGAGGACAGCGCAGTAGATCCTGAAAGCACCACTGATATCTATATCGAAGCCGCTTTTTGGTGGCCTGAAGCCATCATGGGGCGCGCGCGACAGTTCAAATTCCACTCCGAAGCTAGCCACCGTTTTGAGCGTGGCGTAGACTACGATCACGTCATTGAACACCTAGAGCGCATGACGCAATTGGTGCTAGACATTTGTGGTGGTCAGGCAGGTCCTATTGATGATCATCAGGTCAATTTGCCTGAACCCGTACAAGTCCAAATGCGCTTAGATCGTTGTAATCGCGTGTTGGGTATCCCTGTGTCAGCCGAGGAAGTCTCCCAGGTCTTTAGTGGCCTAGGTTTTGAGTACACCTTGGATGACGGCGTTTATACGGTGACCTCACCGTCGTACCGCTTTGACTTGCGCATCGAGGAAGACCTCATCGAAGAGGTGGCACGTATTTACGGTTTTGAGCGTATTCCTGATTTAGCTCCTAAAGCCCCAGCAGAAATGCTGGTTCTGCCAGAGACACTAAAAGGACCTCACGCGTTGCGTGCACAGGTGGCGGCATTGGATTACCAAGAGGTGATCAACTTTGCTTTCGTCGAAGAAGCTTGGGAACAAAATTACGCGGGCAATACCGATCCTATTCGTCTCTTGAATCCTATTGCCAGCCAGCTCGCCGTGATGCGTTCATCTCTGTTGGGTGGTCTACTGGCCAATATCGAACATAACGCACGCCATCGTCAGACGCGGGTACGTGTGTTTGAGCTAGGCAAGGTCTTTATGCGCGACGCCAGTGTTAAAGACGGTGACCTAACCGTCGCTGGTGTGCATCAACCTGTGCGTCTAGCCGGTGCGGCGTGGGGGCCAGCTTACCCAGAGCAGTGGGGTGTCAAAACACGCGCTGTGGATTTCTTTGATGTCAAAGCAGATATCGAAAATCTCTTTGGGGTACGTGCAGCCGGGCTACGTTTTATTGCGGACACGCATCCTGCACTACATCCAGGCCGTTGCGCTCGTATCGAGCTCGATGGCAAAGACGCAGGTTGGGTCGGCGAATTGCATCCGCAGTGGTTGCAACAGTTGGATATCAATAGTGCGCCTGTGCTTTTTGAGTTGGATGCTGAGCTTTTATCTGAATCCCCCATGCCCGAGGTACAACGCCAGTCGCGTCAACCGGTAGTACAGCGTGACTTAGCGTTCTGGGTAGATACCACAGTAAGCTATCAGCAAATTACAGATACCTTACGCAGCACCATCCAGAATCATGCCGACTTAAGTTTAGTGAAAAACTTCCGTCTCTTTGATGTGTGGAAAGCCGATGCACAGGCCACAGAGCAAAGTTTAGCCATGCGTTTTTGGCTACAAGATGCCGAGGCGACCTTAGATGATGCTAAAGTAGAGCATATTATGCAAATCATTTTAGATGCCTTGGTCCAAGCCCATCAGATTCGTCAACGAGCTTAATAGACTATGATGAAAATTGATCGTACGCTAACGAAGGCCGAACTGACTGAATTAATTTTTGATCAGGTTGGCCTAAACAAGCGTGAAGCCAAAGAAATCGTAGATGCGTTCTTCGCCGAAATCAGTGCTGCACTGGAAAAAGGCGAAGAGGTCAAACTTTCTGGTTTTGGTAATTTCCAGGTGCGTGATAAATCATCACGCCCAGGACGTAACCCCAAAACCGGTGAGTCTATTCCTATTTCAGCGCGACGGGTCGTGACTTTTCACGCCAGTCAGAAATTGAAATCTGCGGTCGAGAACGTGGATCTAGATCCCAAATAATCTAGACTGTCAGTATTTGCTTAAATCAAGCACAGTAAGGATGAGAAAGAGATGAGCGCTACAGAAAAAAAAGCTTTGCCTCCCATTCCGGCAAAACGCTACTTCACCATCGGCGAGGTCAGCGAGCTATGTGATGTAAAGCCGCACGTGTTGCGTTACTGGGAACAAGAGTTCTCAGAGCTCAGCCCGATGAAACGACGAGGCAATCGTCGTTATTATCAGCACCACGAGGTGCAGCTAATTCGTCGTATTCGTCATTTACTCTACGACGAAGGGTTTACTATCAGTGGTGCCCGTAATCGTCTTGGTGGTAATGCGGTGATAGAGCCTGACGCACAGTCGGCAGTCCGCCTGTCGGGAGCTGAGTTGCAGGCCATTCGTCATGACCTATTGGCGGTTAAGGCCGCCTTAGATAAGGCCTTAGCTAGCTAAGCATCGCAATACATTCTACAGTCCGGCTTAGTCCGGACTTTTTGCTATGGATTATCATTACCTAAGAGAGCATGCCTTGCATGCCTTATTGCTTTCTGATCCTAAACAAAAAGCAGACTATGTGAAACACATGGTGCACAATGGCCCTTTTTTGGTCGGGGCCGATGTGGTGCTCACCGAGTCACCCGCGATTCCAGGACGCCCAAGCAAGCCAGATATTGTGCCCCCACAGCAGGTAAAGCAGCGTTCACTTCATAACGTAACGGGCAGGGCAACCCTCTTACACGCTTTAGCTCATATTGAATTTAATGCGATCAATTTAGCCTTGGATATTATTTGGCGTTATGCCGATATGCCAGATGCTTTTTATGGCGATTGGTTATGTGTGGCCTACGAAGAGGTGCTGCATTTTGAGCTCTTAAACCAGCGTCTTAAGGCGATGGGCTACAGCTATGGAGATTTCCCAGCGCATGATGGTTTGTGGGATATGGCAGAACGCACTAAAGACGATTTGGTGGCGCGTTTGGCTTTAGTGCCACGAACCCTAGAGGCCAGGGGGCTAGATGCCTGTCCCGTGGTGCGCGCCAAATTGGCCCAGGCAGGGGACGAGGAGGCCGCGGCCATTTTGGATATTATTTTGCGTGATGAGGTCGGGCACGTGGCGTTAGGCAATAAATGGTATCGCTGGCTCTGTGATCAAAAAGACTTAGATGCGATTCTGATCTACCCAGATTTAGCCACAGAATATCGAGCGCCACGCTTACGTGGGCCCTTTAATATCCCCGCACGACAAGCCGCCGGCTTTTTGCCAGAAGAACTGGCGTATTTACAAAAGCAGGCGAATTAAGGATAACCACAGCCTTTGCAGGAACGGGTGAATTAAGGCGCCCGTTCCTTGGTTTAGGTGATGTTGGTCAGACTATTTAGTCACCTTAGATATGTGATTTTTCCGTAGTGGATTGGAATTCACCGAACTTCACAATACGGCCTATAAATAGCACAGGCCCAGTTGGCTCACTGGAGCCTTGTTTAGGTTCTGTAGTCATTTCAAAAATCTGCCCGATTTGTACCTCGCCAATGAGTTCCGCCGGCACCGTAACAGGTTGATTAGGATCTATTAATCCAAGCGACTGCATCTCGGTACTGTTGGGGCGTTGTGTCCAGAGCTGTACTTGTTCATCAGGGCGTAGCTCGGTCCGAACCTGCGGGGTGAACAACACATGCCCCTCGGGGTCAACGCTCACAATCCAGCCTGGAGTGGAGCTTTGTCCTGGCGCCTGCAAAACTGCCCCGGCACGCGGACTCATTTGTACCATCTGAATGGTAGGAGCTTTGGGCATAAAAGCCCAAATGATCAAGGCAATAAGTGCTAGAGCAAGCACCACAAAAGCCCAATAGTGTTTTTTCCAACGTGGCGCTGAGGTGGTGTGGTCCGAGGCCGCTGTAGGACTCGCATTGGTTGTAGAACCAGCGTCAACGTCTGAACTAGCGGAAGGCACTGAGCCAGCACCGTTCTTAGGGCCAGGCTGAAAGAGGGCACTGTCTGAATCGGCGTTTGTCCAGGGTGCAGCGCCTGGTGCTGTGCTGATGCTTTGGCCTGCGCCAGAGGGCGATGTAGAGGCTTGATAAGAGGCTGAAGGCGTAGCGGTCGTGGCTGAGAAAACAGGCTCTTTTCTAGCCAGCTTTTCAGTGGCAAGTGGTGCTGTAGCCGCCGCTGCGGCAAGGGATGCCTTATCCTGTACGGTGCTGGGCGTATCAAAGCGTGAGACGGACTGTGTGGGCGAGGACGGTGCTGTCGCACTACCAGAGCTGGGGGTTGAGACCGGTTTAGTGGTAGGGGGCTCAGAGTGGCCAGGTTTTGATGCGGATGGGGTGTTTTCTTTAACCGTAATCGGCGTATCAAATCGCGACGGAGTGGCTGTCCTGGGTGCAGGCGTAGGCGCCGCAGCCACCGGGGTGACGGCAGGAGGCGCTAAGTCCAGATCCTGATAAATGCGTTGAATCAACTGAGGAGGTGGAGTTTGCGCAGGCAGGCTGTACGCCAAGGCGCTAAAGACGTGCTCCCATAACAATAGGTCTTTGGCTGCGTTGGCATCCTGACCTAACAGCGCATGAGCTGGCGCCAATGCTTGCTGGTCACGTAATAGTCCCAAGCAATAGATGCCTAATAGATGTAGGTCTTCGGTGGATTGACTATGCCAACCGGTAAAAAGATGCGTCAAGCGATCTAAGGCCTGCTCGATATGTTTTTGAGTGAGGTTGATGCTGCTTTGGCATTCTTTGGCGATTTCGGCATAGCTATAAGCATGCAAATAAGCCAAGCTCAGCATTTTTCTAGCGCGTTCATCCAAATGCAGGAACTGCTGCAGATCTGCTGGTGCATCAGAAGCAATCACCAAATGAGATTTGGTTTTAATAAATGGACTGAGGGTGGGGCTTTGTTTAAGGCGTTGTTGAGCCCTAAAGCGCAAAACACTGTAGATCCAGGCGCGAGCAGAACCCATCGTGGGGTCATAAGCATCGGCGTTACGCCAGATCAATCCCATGCTTTCGCGTAATAGCTCTTCGGCGTCTGTGCTGCGATGCAATAAACTGGACCCAAGCGCAAGTAGCCTAGAAGCCTCGCGGTCATAAATCTGTTGCAAGGCGGTTGCCTCGCCGGTAGCACATTGTTGGAGCAGTGTTTTGTAAGAAACAGTAGGGTCAGCCATAAGCTCGCCGTGAAGAGTCAGTTAAAGAAAAGGATATTGTAGAGGCGAGCGCCTAGTGGGTGAAGTAACAGATTGCAGCATTTGATTTGACGTATATAGTACCAAAGCGGTACTATATGGATATAGTGAAAAATCAACTGAGACGTGTATGCTGCGAATTAGCAAAATTATCGATTACGGCACCTTGGTGCTGACACACATGGGCAGCGACCCAGAGCGTGTGTTTAGTGCATCCGAGCTGGCAACAGTTTTGGGCTTAGGTCAGCCTACCGTCAGCAAAGTATTAAAACTACTTAGCCAAGACGAACTGGTGATTAGCACCCGTGGCGCCCGAGGCGGTTATGCATTGGCTCGTCCAGCTGAAGAGATCAGTGTGGCTCAAATTATTGATGCTTTAGATGATCAACCTTTTGGATTAACCGAATGTGTAGCACAACCAGGGGCTTGCTCTGTTGAGCCGGACTGCCACATACGCAGCAATTGGCAACGTATCAATGATATTGTACGCCGAACCCTCGATATGCGGGCGGATCATGTCCGCCA
>DUNB01000050.1 GCA_012839585.1 Alcaligenaceae bacterium
CCCCAAATAATAATCCCTCCTTCCCTATCACCTGTTATGAAGTGACCTTTTGTCAAGTGTTAATTTTGGTCACGTTCACCCTTTCTTTAGTTTTTAGCACGGGTATAGAGGAAGAGCCTCAGACTTAACAGTTCTCGGCATTGGCCACTCTGTTATACGTGGATCAGGTTTCCCTGCCAACAGGTCAATGGTCCGCCATGAACGCTACTGTCTCCATGCGTGAATCAAAGTATTTTAATACAATGTCAACAGAGGTGATTCGTAGATCGTTCGAACCTTGAAGTTGACTAAGGCCCTTTTTCTATACCCGATTTGTGAGTGGTAGATTTAGGCTGACGTAGTCCGCCTTAACTCTACCTAATTACCGGCCATTCCGGGCTGTTGAGACTGTCAAGGCCTTGCCGCCGTAGGTGGTGCTTTAGCAGCCTTGACTGTTTCAGCGGAATGGAATAATTCTATGCTATTTGATCAGTCATCATCCCCCAAATGAAACACGCTAACTCTCTGGCTATTGCTGTTGTTGCCACGTTACGTTTTATGCCGTTTTTTAGCGTCATCCTGTAAAACCGCCGTCTTAGCCTTTCGTTAGCTTTGTCCGCATAGGCTATGACTTGTGGGGAATTTCCCTCTTGCCTTTTCTTCAAAGCAAGAGATTTATGCCCGATTTGACCTCGTGTGTACCCTTGTGCAGCTTCAACAAGTAGCCGTCTTAAATGACTGTTTCCCGCCTTCGTTATTCCGTATCTTTTCTGCGAATCACCACTAGAGTCTTCAGAGGGTACCAAACCTAAGTATGAAGCGAATTGCTCTGCCTTTGCAAATCGTTTAAAATCACCAACTTCCACTATAGCTGATAATGCCGTGTGCGCTTTAATCCCGATAAAACAGCTCAGTTTCTTGACTTCTTCTTCATACCGCTCACCGGATGCAATTTCCTCAATTCGTAAATCGAGCCTCTGCACCTTATCCGAGAGGTATTCGTACGTTATTAGATATTCATCTAGGGTTTCCCGAACAACACACGGCAGCTCCAATGATTTAAGCCATTTGACATGGGCCATTGTCCAATAGGTTTTTCCGCCTTCGAACCGTTTTCCGTGCCGTAGTACAAGAGCCAGAATTTGCTGTTTTGTGCTTTTAAGCAATTTCTTTTGATCGTCTCGCATACGAATGAATTCTTTGACTGCATTATCCTCATCTGTAGGCACATATACTTCCTTATATGTGCCAAAAGCAAGGCATTTAGCTACATTACCTGCATCCTTTCGATCGGTTTTTACCCTATTGGTGTTCATTATACCCATTGTTGTTGGGGCTAAAATTATGCATTTAACACCACGATCTGTTAGCTGATGGTATAGCGAGTACCCAAGACATCCCGCCTCGTACCCGCAAACGATTTCCGCACTATTGGGGAACCTCTTTCTGACTTGCTCTAAGTACTTCAATACCTGTCTGTAATCGGCATCTAGCTTTTGTTGATACTGAATCTTGTCTGAATCGAATGTGTAACAACAAACCGAAAAACTCTCCTTATGGACATCCATTCCAACATAAATTATACTGTTCATAGTGGCCTCCTATTGTATGTGGTAATCCTGTTACCATTATTTTTTACACTAATAGTTTACAGGTAAATCCACGTTGCTACAATTGTGAGGTCACTTCATATTGTCTCCACCTCTTACACCGCTACGTGCGTTTAAGAAGTAAGCTGTTAGGGCTGGACGAACTGCATATGTATGATTTATACGTACCGATGGTGCCGGAAGCCCATGTGGAAATTTCCCGCGAAGAAGCCATCTCCATCGTGCGCCAAGGCCTGCACCCCTTGGGTGAACAATACTTGGCCGATTTAAACAGAAGCTTTACGGAAGGCTGGATAGATTGGCTGGAAAACAGGGGTAAAACCAGCGGGGCCTACTCTTGGGGTACTTACGGCGTGCACCCGTACGTTTTATTAAACTACCAAGAAAATTTGGACAATGTCTTTACTCTGGCGCATGAGTTAGGCCACGCCCTCCACACCTTTTATTCCAATCAAAAGCAGGAGTACATCAATTCGCGCTACACTATTTTTGTGGCGGAAGTAGCTTCAACTTTAAACGAGGCACTGCTCATCGACGATCTTTTGAAAAAAACCGAAGAGCCGAAAAGAAGAGCCTATCTTTTAAACCACTACTTAGAACAATTCCGCGGCACCGTGTTCAGGCAGACCATGTTTGCTGAGTTCGAAAAGTTAGTCCACGCTAAAGTAGGCGCAGGTGAAGCTGTTACAGCAGATCAGCTTTCTCAAATTTATTACGATCTGAATAAGAAGTATTTCGGCGCTGACATAGTCGTCGATGAATTAATCGCCATGGAATGGGCCAGGATACCCCACTTTTACCGCCCCTTCTATGTTTATAAGTATGCTACGGGCTTTTCTGCGGCAGTTGCCTTATCGGAGCAGATCTTAAATGAAGGGGAGCCTGCTGTTAACGCTTATTTGGAATTTTTAGGTGCGGG
>DUNB01000051.1 GCA_012839585.1 Alcaligenaceae bacterium
AAAACCACCACCGCCTATGTTGCCGGCGTTAGGCAGCACAACGGCTAGCGCAAAGCCAACGGCAACAGCCGCATCGACCGCATTACCACCGGCCTTGAGTATCTGTAGACCAACCTGTGAAGCGAGTTCGTGTTCTGTTGCGACCATGCCGTTTTGAGCTACTACGGGATGGAAAACGGACAGTGTGTGATCGTAGGCGGCTGCTACTGCTTGAGCGGCAGCAGTTTGGCTGACAGGGGGTTGGGCTGGATTGTGGGCACAGGCGCTTAATAAAGCGACTAAGGCCATCCCAGTGCCAAGACGAGTCAGTGTGTGTAGTGATTTATTTTTCATGCAATTGCTCCCTAAGGACGAATTTTTGTACTTTCCCAGTGGAAGTACGGGCTAATTCACCAAAAATGTATTTTTTGGGTAGTTTGTAGCGTGCCAGGTGCTGGGCACAGTGTTGATGAAGCTCCTCGGTGGAAACGGCAGGAGCCTGTGGACGTAACTCGACAAAGGCTGCTGGAACCTCTCCCCATTTGTCGTCTTTCATAGCGACCACGGCCACAGAGGAGACGGCTGGATGCAATAAAATGGCTTCTTCGATTTCCAGTGAAGCAATATTTTCACCTCCTGAAATAATGACGTCTTTGGCTCGATCTCGGATACGCATATATCCATCTGGATCGACAACAGCTAGATCCCCCGAGTGAAACCACCCATTTTTAAAGGCCGCGGCGGTAGCGCTGGGGTTTTTTAAATAGCCTTTCATGACCAGATTGCCGCGGAACATGATTTCACCAAGAGTGCTGCCATCCCAAGGGACGGGCTGTAGGGTCTTTGGATGGAGTACGGCTACGTCTTGCTGGAGGTGATAACGCACCCCTTGACGACTATTGCGTGCGACGCGTTCGGCAACGCTAAGATCGGCCCATTCGGGTTGTTTGGCGCAACCCACTGCGGGGCCATAGGTTTCGGTTAAACCATAAACATGAGTGAGGTTAAAGCCTATGTGTTCCATGCGAGTAAATACAGAGGTGGGGGGTGGTGCGCCCGCAATCAGACCATGCACCGTATGGTTGATGCCCTCACGTAACGAATCCGGAGCATCGGCGATCATACTGTGCACGATGGGGGCGCCACAGTAATAGGTCACGCGATGCAAACGTATTTGCTCAAGAATGACATTGACATCGACACGCCGTAAGCACACATTGGTGCCCGCAATCAGAGCGAGAGCCCAAGGAAAGCACCAACCATTGCAGTGAAATAAAGGCAGCGTCCATAAATAAACAGCATGTGCTGGCATTTGTGCTGCCAGTACATTGCTCATGGCGGCTAAATAGGCACCACGATGATGCGTGACCACGCCTTTAGGGTTGCCGGTGGTACCTGAGGTATAGCTAAGGGCTATCGCGTTCCACTCGTCGTTAGGCAGTTGCCAATGAAACTGATCATCGCCACTGGCAATAAAGGTTTCGTACTCATATTGTCCAATAAGACGTCCACCTGCATGGTAGGAGTCTTCTACATCAATGATCACAGGGGTAGCGACCTGAAGTAATGCGACTGTTTGTTCGATCAGGTCAGCAAATTCGGTATCGACGAGGAGCACCTTGCAATCGCAGTGATCCAACATAAAAGCCAGACTTTGCGCATTCAGGCGAGTATTCAAGGTGTTGAGCACAGCCCCTGTCATAGGGATCGCAAAATGCGCCTCGTACATGGCGGGGATGTTGGGCAACATGGTGCTCACTGTATCGCCTTCTCCGACCCCAAGTTGATGCAAGGCCGAAGCAAACTGCTTGCAGCGCAGGTAGGTTTGCTCCCAAGTAAAGCGTTGTTCGTTATAGATAACAGAGGTTAAATGCGGATGGGTGACAGCTGTGCGCTCAAGAAAACTAAGGGGCGATAAAGGCACATAGTTGGCTGGGTTTTTATCCAAGTCTTGGTTGTATGGATTACTCATTTCCATCTGTTGGCTCCTGAGTTCATAAAGACAACGCGATTACGATTTCCAAACAGCAGGACGTTTTTCTATAAAAGCATCCACCCCTTCTGCAGCGTCTTCTTCCATCATATTTTGTGCCATGACCTCAGCCGCGTATTCGTAAGCCTGACTTAATTCCATTTTTTGCTGTTTGTAGAACATGGCTTTACCGTAACGGATGGAGGCGGGGCTCTTGGAAATAATGGCGGCCACTTTTTGTGCTACCGCTTCATTTAACTGTTCTGGCGTGACGGCCTCATTAATCAACCCCCACTGCACAGCGGTCTGCGCATCAATAAACCGGCCAGTGATCAGCATATCAAAAGCGTTTTTTGTGCCTACATTACGGCTTAAGGCTACTGCAGGGCTGGAGCAAAAAAGCCCCACATTAATGCCGGATACGGCGAACTTAGCCTCTGTAGAGGCGATGACTAAATCACAGCTGGCCACAAGTTGACAGCCTGCTGCCGTGGCAATCCCATGTACACGAGCGATGACAGGAATGGGTAGCGCTTGGATGCTTTGCATGACGTGAGCACATTGCGCAAAAAGCTGTTGGTAATAAGCGAGTTCGGGTTTGCTGCGCATTTGTTTTAAGTCATGTCCAGCGCAAAAGGCTTTGCCCGCCGCGGCCAAGACCACACAACGAATACTTTGATCAGTGGCGATGTCATCGAGCTGCTGCTGTAGTGCAGACAAGAGTTCTTCGGAGAGCGCATTAAATTGCTGGGGTCGATTGAGCTCTAAGGTGGTAATACCATTGTGATCCACACGGTTTACCAACGCATGATGATCGGATTGCATGTGCTTGCTCCTCCTAGCGAGAGTTTACTTTGATGTTTTTGTCTGACTACTGTGCTAACTTTACACAAAGACCCTCTTAAGAGCGAGGTGACCTAGGGTTTATAAGGAAGAATTAAAAAGGAGACGAACTTGTTTAATGCATTAGTAATTGATCAGGTAGACGGAAAACAGCAGGTCGCTTTACAGCAAAAGGCAATCGCAGATTTGCCGACCTCAGAGGTATTGGTCCGTGTTGCCTATAGCACCCTAAATTACAAAGACGCCCTCGCTATTACGGGGGCGTCTCCCATTGTGCGCCAGTATCCTATGGTGCCGGGTATCGATTTTTCTGGTGTGGTAGAACAATCGAACCATCCCGATTATCAAGTTGGCGATAAGGTGGTGTTGAATGGTTGGGGGGTGGGGGAAAAGCATTGGGGTGGACTAGCGCAATATGCTTGCGTACCAGCTGACTACCTCATTCATTTGCCCGAAGCTTTCTCATTGCGTGATGCGATGGTGATAGGGACGGCAGGTTATACGGCAATGTTGTGTGTACTGGCGTTAGAACAGCAGGGGATTCGCCCGGATTCGGGTGACGTTTTAGTCACGGGGGCGGCAGGGGGTGTGGGCAGTGTGGCTGTAGCCATCCTCGCTAAGCTGGGCTACACCGTGACGGCCATGACGGGCAGAGCAACCGAATCGGACTACCTGAAATCGTTGGGGGCACAGCATATTATGGATAGGGCGGAATATAGCCAGGCGGGACGCCCTTTGGCAAAAGAGCGGTGGGCGGCGGCGATTGATGTGGCGGGCAGCCATGTTTTGGCCAATGTCTGTGCAGCGATGAAGTATAGAGGGGTGGTGGCGGCCTGTGGTTTGGCGGCGGGCATGGATTTACCAGCATCAGTTGCTCCGTTTATTCTGCGTGGCATTAAGCTGATCGGGGTAGATAGCGTGATGTGCCCCAAAACAGATCGACTTAAAGCCTGGCAACGTTTAGCGCAGGATTTGGACCCCAATATTTTGAATACGGTTGCTACCGAGATTCAACTAGATCAAGTCCAAGCCGTAGCACCGCGTTTTTTAGAGGGGCAGGTTCGAGGTCGTATTGTGGTTTCTATGTAGTCTGCTCTTTATCGATTAACAACGAAGGAAAAAACGATGACAACAGATGCACGTATTACGCGTTTTGCTATACCGCGCTTAGAGGATCTACCCGCTGATATGCAGGAACGCATTAACGAGGTAGCAGAAAAATCAGGATTTATTCCCAATGTGTTTTTAGCGTTGGCTCATCGGCCAGATGAGTTCCGTGCTTTTTTTGCTTATCACGATGCGCTGATGGAAAAGCCGGGTAATTTGACCAAAGCTGAGCGAGAAATGATTGTGGTGGCAACCAGCAGTGTGAATCAGTGTCAGTACTGTGTGATTGCGCATGGCGCCATTTTACGAGTGCGTGCTAAGGACCCGCTGATCGCTGATCAAATTGCGGTGAACTATAGAAAAGCAGATATTTCAGATCGCCATAAAGCGATGCTGGATTTTGCGGTAAAAGTGACCTCGTCGTCGTATGAGGTGGACGAGAACGATATAGACGCCTTGAAGCAGCATGGCTTTGATGAGGAGGATGTCTGGGACGTTATGGCGATTGCTGCGTTTTTCGGCATGTCGAACCGCTTGGCGAATGTGGCTCAGATGAGGGTGAATCCTGAGTTTTATTCTTTGGGACGCTAATAATGAGCTTGGTAGTGGTAAGCGGCCTAATTAGCGAGTAGGAACGAAAAAAAAAGCAGTTGAAATTTCAAGTGCTTTTTTTAGAATTTGGAGCGGGAAACGAGACTCGAACTCGCGACTTCAACCTTGGCAAGGTTGCGCTCTACCAACTGAGCTATTCCCGCATTTGTTATTTTTTGTTGGGTTTGTTTCCCAATGATTTGAAATTATAAAGTAACTTTTTGTTTTTTGCAAGCTGTTTTTTTCTTGCTGTTTAAAAGTTGTTCAAATCAACTAAAAAACTTATTTTAAATCATTTTTGATTTGTCTGTCAAGCCTTTGGCTAAAAACGATTAAATCAAAATGATGTTTGCTGTGTTTCGTACGGATCAATTTGATCTGTGTCGTGCAGCAAAGACATAACTATAAGCGTGTTTTTTTGTTGTGTCAACTATTTTTGAAAAAAAAGAGAAAATACGGCATGATGAACGTATAAATTGTCTTAAAGCAGGGAATAAACGTGCTGATATACCAGGATTACAACCTTCAATCTGTGAATACCTTGGCTTTGCCTTCCATTGCCAAGAAAATGGTGTGCTTTGACCATCAGGATCAGCTAGGCCCACTACAGCGCATGATGAGTGCAGCACCACGTCGTTGGGTATTAGGTGGTGGCAGCAACATGGTCTTAGCCGACTATGTGGATGCGCTGATTATTAAGATGCAAAACAAAGGTATACGTGTGGTGGCTGAAACAACGACAGAGGTGGTTGTGGAGGCACAGGCGGGTGAGAACTGGCACCAGTTTGTTCAGTACTGCTTAAATCGAGGTTGGTTCGGCTTAGAAAATTTGGCTCTGATTCCTGGTACGGTGGGAGCGGCCCCTGTACAAAATATTGGCGCTTATGGGGTAGAGCTAGATCAGCTGGTAGAACAGGTGCAGGTTTGGGATGTGGAACTAGCTGAATGGCGTCGGTTCAGTGTCACTGATTGTGCTTTTTCTTATAGAGACAGTTTTTTTAAACGCAATCAAGTGGGGCGCTATTTAATCACGGCGGTACAGTTTAGATTGAAAAAACTCAGTGCTTGGCAGCCTGTTTTGCGTTATCCCGATCTGCAAAATCACCCAGACTTACAGGGCGAGGTGACAGCCCAGGCTATTTTTGACGCGGTAGTTCAGGTACGACAGCGTAAATTACCGGACCCCGATGTGCTAGCGAATGCGGGCAGCTTTTTCAAAAATCCCATCGTTAGTGTGGCGCATTATCAAAAACTGGTGGCGCAGTATCCAGAGCTGGTGGCTTACCCTCATGGCGAACAACACTATAAGTTAGCGGCCGGTTGGATGATTGAACGGGCGGGTTGGAAAGGCAAACAGATCGGACCGGTAGGGATGCACAAAAACCAAGCCTTAGTGTTAGTCAACTATGGTGGAGCCACGGCGCACGATGTGGCAGAGCTGGTTCAAAAGGTAAGAGCCGATATTAAGGCGCTTTTTGAGGTGGAATTAGAACAAGAGCCTATTCCGGTGTGCTAACTCATTCGAAGTATAAGCTTACTGGCCCATCCGAATTAGGCGGTGGACGTGCGAAAACTGCCACACCGAGTTGGATAGAGATACCAATGCCAGTCAAAACATACGCCATCAGGCGTTAGCGGATGGGCTCGGGCTGAGTGCTGTGTAAAGAGTTTCCCTGTACCCAGACGAATTCGCGTTCGTGGTACAGCGAAAGGTAACAGCCTTTGCCGTTACCTTTCGCAGAGATTCCTCCACCAGAGCCGTTGGGTTTGGTGGAGGAGTCGGTCAATCTCTTTGGGCGTTCCATACCGATCTGCTGGGCAGGGGGATTGGGTAGGCGCTATTAGCTTAAAGCATAGCGCCTAGAGCAGGGTGTTTAGCTGCCGAGTACATCGTGCATGCTGAACAACCCTTTGTCCTGATTGGCGAGAAAACGCACGGCGCGTAAGCTGCCTTGGGCATAGGTGGTGCGGTTGCTCGAGCGGTGTGTGATCTCGATGCGTTCGCCTTCGCCACAAAAGTAAACGGTGTGATCGCCAATAATATCGCCACCGCGCACGACAGAAAAACCGATACGACCGTCTTCGCGGGCACCGGTCTCGCCGTGACGAGCCCAGTCAGCCACATCGTCCAAGTTCACGTCCCAGGCTTTGGCTACGGCCTCGCCCATCGCTAAGGCGGTACCCGAAGGAGCGTCCACCTTGTTACGGTGGTGGGCTTCGAAAACCTCGGCATCAAAGCCTTGGTTCATCATTTTTGCAGCGATTTCGATGAGGCGCAGGGCCACATTAACGCCTACGCTCATGTTGGGTGCAAACACAACGGCAATGTTTTCGGCTGCGGCGGCAATTTGGTCTTTTTCCTCATCGCTAAAACCGGTGGTTCCAATCACGAGTTTGCAGTTATGTTCTACACACGCTTGTAGGTGACGCATGGTGCCTGCTGGGCGAGTAAAATCAATCAAGCAGTCTGCCTGAGCCAATTGGCCCAGGTCGTCACTGATGATGACGCCTGTGTCTTTGCCTAGAAACGCGCCCGCGTCCTGGCCGATGGATTCTGCTCCGCTGTGGTCTAGGGCAACGGTTAATTGCAAATCACCACTGTTTAAAACGGCTTCAATTAACATACGGCCCATACGACCATTGGCGCCTGCAATGGCAATACGCATAGTAATTCCTTTATCGCTGAAAAAAAGTCATAAACAAGAGTTATCTGATTATTGCAATGGCTTGGGATCCATCACAGCACTGTTCGGGTTTTCTACAACCATCGGGATCGCGCTGTTTGCGGGAGATGCCACAGGTTCTGCTTTGGCATCTGCCCCCGAATCAGAAAGCTCAAATGGCTGGCGGTTTGGCTGCGGGTCGCCTTGCCAGCGAACTAAGAGGTTATCTTCGAACCAGACGGTAAACAAGCGTAACTCCTCTTTGCCTGTACCGGGTTTACTGTAATAAGGGTATTCCCAGCGATCGTTGTGGAAAATATCTTGTAGGGTGGGACTTCCTAGCAGAAAATGCACCTGCTCGCGAGTCATGCCGACCTCTAGGCGTTCCACTTGGGATGCGGTAATCCAGTTTCCTTGTTGAACTGGGGCCTTGTAGGGGAATCCCCATTTGCTGCCGCTACAAGCACTGAGAGTCAATGCGGTAATACCTGCGATCAGGCCTACGCGCAATAGAGAGGAGTATTTTTTTGCGATCATTGCTTTACCGTGCCCCTGTTAGGATAAAATCGTTATCATATAAGGGTTTATAAAAATGCGCATCGTGTGCATGATTAATTCACCTCGAAATCCGTCTGCCGTATGCAGAGCGGGCAACGAGCCTTACCCCCGATCAGATATATAATTCTAGCCATGAAAGACCAAAATGAACTGAAAAACATGGGGCTTAAGGCGACATTTCCGCGCCTAAAGATTCTAGATGTATTCCGCCGACATGACGATACCGACGAGATGCGCCACCTTAGCGCCGAGGACGTCTATCGATTATTAATTGCCGAAGACGTTGATATTGGCTTAGCCACAGTGTACCGCGTGCTGACCCAATTTGAACAAGCCGGTATATTAATGCGTAGTCAGTTTGATGGCGGTAAAGCCGTTTTTGAGCTGAATGATGGTGATCACCATGATCATTTTATTTGCACAAACTGTGCCAAGGTGGTGGAGTTTTCCGATCCGGAAATAGAAAAGCTGCAATATGAAATCGCCGATAAGCTGGGCTTTGAGCTAGAAAGTCACACTTTGGTGCTTTATGGTATCTGCGATAGCTGCTCTGAAAGCACCAAAACGAACGCACGTACCAAAACACGTTAAATGGCGTTCGACTAAATACCAGAAAAAGGGGCCTAGGCCCCTTTTTTAGTGCACAGCATCTGATTGGTGTGGCGCGATGCCCAGAGTCTAGGCTGGCTTAGCGCTATTGGTGAAAGTTCAGCATTTCTTTGGCATGGTTTCTGGTGGTAGCTGTGATCTCTATGCCGCCCAACATACGAGAAATTTCCTCTATACGTTGCTCATCAGAGAGCCGTTGTATTTTAGAAACGGTATGGGCGCCGTCCGAGGCTTTGCTAACTTGGAAGTGGTTGTCACCACACGCCGCAACCTGAGGTAAGTGGGTCACACATAAGACTTGATGGCGTTGTCCTAGTTCGTGCAACAATCTGCCTACGACCTCTGCGATCGCGCCGCCAATGCCGCTGTCTACCTCATCAAAGATAAGAGTCGGTACCCGCGCAGCTTGGCTGGCAATCACAGATAAGGCCAAGGAAATACGCGCGAGCTCCCCGCCCGAAGCCACTTTGGCTAGGGCTGAAGGCGCAACGCCTGCATGACCGGCCACTAAAAACTCCACTTTTTCATTACCGTGAGCGCTAGGAGCTGTTGGGCTTAGCTGAACCACAAATTGTCCGCCTTGCATAGAGAGCTGTTGCATCGCCTCGGTAACTTGTTGGCTCAGCTGTTGGCTGGTGGTGTGGCGGGCTTGGCTTAGCTGATCGGCTAAGTCCTGATAGTGTGCCTGTGCCTTAGTCAAGGTGGCTTGAAGGGCAACCACATCTACGGACTGCTGTAGCTGCTGTTGACGCTCGAGCAGTGTGTCTAATAGCTGTGGTAGGGCTTCAGGCTCGCATTTGTGTTTGCGGGCCAAATTAAAAGCGACCGACATGATGTGATCGATATGAGCTAGACGTTCGGGGTCTAGTTCCACATCGGTCAAATAGCTATTGAGATCAGAGATGCTTTCTGCACACGCAATTTGGGCTGACTCCAGCGTCTGGTAGATGTTTTGTAGGTTTGGATCATGGCTCAAAACAGACTGTAGGCTGTGTAAAGCCATATTCAAAGCAGACATGGCGCTGCCCTCGTCGCCCTCTAGTAGCTGTAGGCTACGCCCAGCACTGTCTAATAAGGACTGAGCGTGAGCCAAGCGCTGGTGTTCTTGGGTTAAGTTTTCCCAGTCGCCCTCGTCCAGTCCTAAGTCTGTGAGCTGTTGGATCTGCCAATCCAGTAGTTCTAACTCCTGGGCATTGCTTTGGGCACTGTGCTGTGCCTCTTCGTAGGCTGTTTGGGCTTTTTGCCACTGCTGCCACGCCTGAGTGACTTGTTGGCTTAGAGCGATGTGTTGGCCTTGGGTATCTAAAATAGCGTAATGGCTTTGTGGGCTCAGCAGGCTTTGATGGGCGTGCTGACCGTGAATATCCACTAGCATGGAGCCCAGTTCTTTGAGCTGAGTGACCGTGGATGGAGTGCCATTAATATACGCGCGGCTGCGTCCTTGGGCGTCGATGAGACGACGTAAGATGAGCTCGTCCTCTTCAGTGGTGATGTCGTGTTCGAGCAGCCAGTCCCGTATCTCTTGGTCTGGTTCAAAGGTCGCAATGATTTCGGCACGTTCAGCCTGATGTCGTACCACGCTGGCATCACCGCGGCCACCTAAGGCTAAGGACAGCGCGTCAATAAGTATCGATTTACCTGCACCGGTTTCACCTGAAAAAACGGTGAAGCCGGCCTCAAAATCAATATGATTTTGGTCCACAATAACAAAGTCGCGTAGGTGTAATGAGCGTAGCATGTTGAGTTACTCGTTTTCGTCGGCGGGCATACGGTTCCAATCTAATTTTTGCCGTAAGGTAGAGAAAAAGCTATAGCCTTCGGGGTGAATAAAGCGCACTGTGTGTTGCGCGCGACGAACATCGATACGATCCCCGGCTTGGCAATCTGACCAGGCTTGCATATCAAAATGCACGCTGGCCCCGGTTTCAACACGACCCAGTGTGGTAATGGTTAAGCTTAGGGTGCTGCTGTCGGGAACGACTACGGGGCGATTGGATAAGGTCTGCGGGGCTACAGGGACTAACAATAACGCATTTAAGCAAGGGTGCAAAATAGGGCCATTAGCCGCTAAGGCATAAGCCGTAGAGCCGGTAGGGGTGGAAACAATCACACCGTCAGCGCGTTGGCGGTGCATAAATACACCGTCAAGTTCCACACGCAACTCAATCAAGCCCCCACGACCGGCGCGGTTGATTACAATGTCGTTCAGTGCAATGCCCGAATGCAAGACCTGACCGTCGCGTACAATACGGCCTTCGAGCAAGCTGCGCTCTTCGGCTTGGTAGTTTCCTGCGATCACACTGATCAAGGCCTCATGGGCATCATTGAGTGGGATATCGGTAATAAAACCCAAACGGCCGTGGTTGATACCAATCAGAGGGACGTTATAGTTGGCCAGCTTGCGGGCAGCACCAATCATGGTGCCGTCACCACCCATGATTACGGCTAGGTCAGCTTGTACGCCGATTTCATCGTAGCTGCGGGTGGGTAGCTCCGTAATGCCCGAAAAACGGGCTGTATCGGTTTCTACGATGATTTGGCAGCCAACACGCTGTAGTGTTGCTGACAGTGCCCGTAAAGGGGCATCTAAACCACTGTCTTGGTAGCGGCCAATAATTGCCACCGTCTTAAAATGCATGAGGTGTGACCTTATGATTTGTTAGATAATAATTAGATAGAATTATAGAGGCGCAAATATTTTTATGTTGCGCAAACCATGCGGAATGAATCGCCAGTCCTGTATATTGAAAGCTATGGATGATAGAGCAAGTGCATTATTAAATGTCCTGATCGAGCGTTATATCGCTGATGGTCAGCCTGTGGGGTCGCGTACCCTATCTAAAATGTTTGACCTATCCCCGGCAACCATCCGTAATGTGATGGCTGATCTAGAGGATTTAGGCTTAATACACAGCCCGCATACATCAGCGGGGCGGGTACCTACGCCCCAAGGTTATAGGATGTTTGCGGATCAGTTATTGGCAGTACAGCATCATGAACTGCCCGTAGCTGCCAGTTTAAAAAACCAGTTTCCCTTTAACGAGCCGGCCAAAGCAGTGAGCTCTGCGGCGGACTTGCTGTCTAACTTGTCACAGTTTGCTGGGGTGGTTCTGGCACCTAAACGAGCACAGACGTTTAAACAAATCGATTTTATACGTTTATCTGAAAAGCGTGTGTTGCTGATCATCGTCACTCCGAGTGGCGATGTGCAAAATCGCATCTTGTTTGTCTCGCGTGACTACAAAGACCACGAGCTCATCGAGGCCAGTAACTTTTTTAATCAGCATTTTTCCGGTATGTCTTTTGCCCAGGTGCGCCAAGCGCTCTCTGGTGAGCTGTCCTCTTTGCAGCATGACATCTCCAAGCTCATGCAAGTGGCAGTAGAAACGGGCACCACAGAACCTGACTACACTGAGGCCGTCGTGATTTCAGGCGAAAGCAAACTACTTAATGTGTCGGAAATGGTGGCGGATATGGATAAACTGCGCTACCTCTTTGACTTGTTTGAGAAAAAAACCGATTGGCTGCATTTGCTGGATGCTTCCCGTAAGGCCCAAGGGGTGCAGATCTATATAGGGGGAGACTCCAATCTGGTTCCCTTAGAGGAAGTGTCTGTGGTCACGGCGCCGTATGGGGTCGATGGGCAGGTGCTTGGTACGCTAGGGGTAATTGGTCCATCGCGGATGGCTTACGATAAAGTTATTCCTATTGTGGATATTACGGCGCGTATGTTGTCGAATGCCCTTAGCTATAACGCCTAATTGATTTTATTATGTGCTCAAAAAAATATTACGAAGAAACGTCGGACAGCAGCTTATTTGATCCAGATGTTAGAACCGTAGCCACTCCTCGAGTCGGGGTGCTTTTGGTTAATTTGGGTACACCCAATACGACCTCTGCTGCGGATATTCGCCGTTATTTGGGCGAGTTCCTCTCTGATCAGCGCGTGGTGGAGTTGCCGCCCGCATTGTGGCAGATTATTTTGCGGGGTTTTGTGCTGCCTTTCAGACCACGTAAACTGGTGGATAAATACCAGTCTATCTGGATGGAACAAGGCTCTCCGTTGCTGGTTTATAGTCAGGCTCAAGCCGATGGCTTGCAGCAACAACTAGAGGGCAGGGGGCACAGCATCCCTGTGCGCTTAGCCATGCGTTATGGCCAGCCCGCCATGCATCAGGTGTTAAATGAATTAACTGCCTTAGGCTGTGAGCGCATTTTAATGGTGCCGTTGTACCCACAGTACGCGGCAAGCACGACTGCAACCGCGGTAGATGAGTTGAATCGTTACTTGCAAAAACGACGTAATCAACCTGAAACCCGTTTTGTGAAAAGCTACTGTCAGCACCCAGGTTATATACAACCGCTGGTGCAAAGCATTCTACGACAATGGCAAACAGGGCCTAAGCCGCAAAGGTTGTTACTGAGCTTTCATGGCATACCTAGACGTACGGTAGAGGCAGGTGACCCCTACTACCGCGAGTGCATGCTTACCGCTGCCGCGGTGCGCGAGGCCTTGGTCGATCAAGATGTGCCGGTTTTTAGTAGTTTCCAAAGCCGTTTTGGTGCGGAGCGCTGGCTAGAACCCTATACCGAACCGACTTTGCGCCAATGGGCCAAAGAGGGTGTGGAGTCCGTGCATGTGGTTTGCCCTGGGTTCTTGGCAGACTGCCTAGAGACGCTAGAGGAAATCCAACAGGAATGCAAAGAGGCTTTCCTCGAAGAGGGGGGTAAGGACTTCACTTATATACCCTGCCTAAATGATGATGCAGACTGGGTGCAAGGATTGTGCGACATTGTGTTGCAAAATTTAAGTGGTTGGGACCTAGGCAAGGTAACAAATTAGCCTAAAATAACATTGTTTGTCCGTATTGCTAATAAGATTCATTCCCTTTGTTAGCGATACTGGTCTTTTGTTCAGGAACAATCTGATGCTTAGAAAAAACCCCCGGGGTGATTACCCTGTAGTACACGAAACCGCTTTTGTCGATCCCACCGCTGTATTGTGTGGCCGTATCGAAGTCGGCCCCCATGTATTTATTGGGCCCTATGCGGTAATCCGTGCCGATGAGTTAGATGAAAATGGGCATCTGGAGCCAATTGTGATTGGTGCTAACTCCAATATTCAAGATGGGGTGGTGATCCACTCTAAAGACGGCGCTGCCGTTACCATTGGAGAACACACTTCCATTGCCCACCGATCCATTGTGCATGGTCCTTGCGTGGTAGGTAGCCACGTGTTTATTGGTTTTAATTCCGTTCTCTTTAATTGCACCGTAGGCGATTCAGCCGTGGTGCGTCATAACTGTGTGGTAGATGGCCATGATATCCCCGAACGCTTTTACCTGCCATCGGCTACGGTAGTGATGGGAGAAACGGATCTAAGTGCTTTGGATACGGTTCCTCAGTCTGCCAAAGAGTTCTCTGAATCCGTGATGCATACCAATGTGTCCTTGGCCCAAGCTTACCGACGTATTCAAAATCAGTTCTAGCTATTGTTGGTAATAAAAATAAACTGAGATAGTACTTGAAGTGGGGGCGAAAGCCCCCATCTTCATTTTGATTGAATTATTTTATGTATAACGTGGAGAACTTTATGTCCGCACCAAAACAACCGCAAGATAGCACTCAAGATCCCGTAGACCTAGAACAGCAAGATCCTTCTCTGGAAAACGACGATGCTGTGCTGAATGATGCTGAGGGCGAGACCATTTCGTTTCCCGAAGACACTGATTTAGCTGCAGAGCTCACCGAGGCACAAAACAAGGTTGCCGAATATCATGATCAGCTGCTACGCGCCAAAGCCGAGGTAGAAAACATTCGTCGCCGTGCCGCCGAAGATGTGGCTAAGGCACGTAAGTTCGCGGTAGAAGGCTTCGCCGAGAGCCTTCTACCTGTGCGCGATAGCCTAGAGGCCGCTTTGGCTCAACCCGATCAAAGTCTAGAAATTCTCACCGAGGGAGTTGAAACCACTTTGCGTCAGCTCAATAGTGCTTTTGAGCGTAACAAGCTGGTTGAGATTACCCCGGTGGCGGGTGATAAGTTTGACCCACATGTACACCAGGCGATTTCAGCCATTCCGTCTGAGCACCCTAAGGACTCCGTGGCACAGGTCTTGCAAAAAGGTTACTCCTTGGCCGACCGTGTACTACGTCCAGCATTAGTCATGGTCTCAGCTGGTTAATTTTTTTGTTCTGCATG
The DNA here is from genome assembly GCA_012839585.1 of Alcaligenaceae bacterium. GTDB lineage: Bacteria > Pseudomonadota > Gammaproteobacteria > Burkholderiales > Burkholderiaceae_B > Paenalcaligenes. The sequence goes on from DUNB01000051.1 coordinate 14,521, forward strand.
GGGCTTGAAAAAGAAAAAACGCGCCCCATATAAGTATTAACTAATTAATTTGTTGCAGATTCTGCAAATTCAAATACAGGCTAGGAAAGAAAAAAATGGGCAAAATTATTGGTATTGACTTAGGTACAACCAACAGCTGTGTGTCTGTTCAAGAAGGCGATAAAATTCGCATTATTGAAAACGCCGAGGGTGCGCGTACTACCCCCTCTATTGTGGCGTACATGGATGATGGTGAAGTACTCGTTGGTGCTCCTGCTAAACGCCAGGCTGTCACCAACCCTGCAAATACAATTTTTGCAGTAAAACGTTTGATTGGTCGTCGTTTTGACGAAAAAGCAGTACAGCAAGACATCGAAAAAATGCCTTACAAAATTGTTAAGGCTGACAACAACGATGCATGGGTAGAGGCCCAAGGCAAAGCCTTAGCTCCCCAACAGGTATCTGCTGATATCTTGCGTAAAATGAAAAAAACCGCCGAAGATTACTTGGGCGAGGAAGTCACCGAAGCCGTTATCACGGTTCCTGCTTACTTTAACGATAGCCAGCGTCAAGCCACTAAAGACGCCGGTCGTATTGCTGGTTTAGATGTTAAACGTATTATTAACGAACCAACCGCTGCGGCGTTAGCATTTGGTTTGGATAAGGCCGCCAAGGGCGACAGCAAAATTGCCGTCTATGACTTGGGTGGTGGTACTTTTGACGTCTCTATCATTGAAATTGCTGATATTGATGGCGAGAAACAGTTCGAGGTTCTATCCACGAACGGTGACACCTTCCTAGGTGGTGAGGACTTTGACCAAGCGATCATTAGCTACATCATCGATGAGTTCAAAAAAGAAAGCGGTGCTGATCTATCCAAAGATGTATTGGCGCTACAGCGACTCAAAGAAGCCGCTGAAAAAGCAAAGATTGAGTTGTCTTCGACCACTCAAACTGAAATCAACTTGCCTTACATCACAGCAGATGCATCCGGTCCTAAACACTTAAACTTAAAAGTGTCTCGTGCCAAGCTCGAGTCTTTGGTCGAAGACCTGATCGAACGCTCCTTAGCTCCTTGTCGTACGGCCTTGTCTGATGCTGGCTTGAAGATCTCTGAAATTGATGATGTGATCTTGGTCGGTGGTATGACCCGCATGCCTAAGGTTCAGGAAAAAGTAAAAGAGTTCTTTGGTCGCGAACCTCGTCGTGATGTGAACCCTGACGAAGCCGTTGCCAGTGGCGCAGCTATCCAAGGTTCCGTGTTGTCTGGTGACCGTTCTGACGTATTGCTCTTGGACGTAACACCGCTATCCCTAGGTATTGAAACCTTGGGTGGTGTGATGACCAAAATGATTCAGAAAAACACCACCATTCCTACACGTCACTCTCAGGTGTTCTCCACAGCGGATGATAACCAGCCTGCTGTAACCATTAAGGTGTTCCAGGGCGAGCGCGAAATTGCTGCTGGTAACAAGGCGCTTGGCGAGTTTAACCTCGAAGGTATTCCACCTTCACGCCGTGGTGAGCCGCAAATCGAAGTTACTTTCGATATTGATGCGAACGGTATTTTGAATGTATCGGCCAAAGACAAAGGCACTGGTAAAGAAAACAAAATTACCATTAAAGCTAACTCCGGCTTGAGCGAGGAAGAAGTACAACGCATGATGGCTGATGCCGAGGCTCACGCCGAGGAAGATCGTCGTCTTGCTGAGATCGCCAATGCACGTAACCAAGGTGAAGCCTTAGTGCACTCCACCCGTAAATCCCTAGAGGAGTACGGTGACAAACTAGAGGCCTCCGAAAAAGAAGCCATTGAAACCGCGATCACTGAACTTGAGGAAGCCCTCAAGGGTGACGATAAAGACGCTATCGATAGCAAAACTGAAGCGTTGACTACAGCTGCTCAAAAGTTAGGCGAGAAAATCTACGCCGACATGCAAGCGCAACAAGGTCAGGCAGGTGCCGAAGCCGAGGCGCAGCCAGCAGATGACAACGTTGTTGACGCCGACTTCAAAGAAGTTAAACGCGATCAGTAATTTGTAGATAGCTCAATGCACAGCCCGGTTTCTGGATACCCCAGAGATCGGGCGTTCTTGTTTACTAGGACAGCGTCTTAACGCTTATAGTCAATATGGCAAAACGTGATTTTTATGAAGTGCTAGGTCTGGCCAAGAATGCGTCAAAGGACGACATTCGTAAGGCCTATAGAAAACTAGCCATGAAATACCATCCGGACCGAAATCCGGATAGTAAAGAGGCCGAAGACAAGTTTAAAGAGGTCAAAGAGGCCTACGAGATCTTGTACGACGAAGAAAAACGTACAGCATACGATCGCTATGGTCATGCCGGTGTAGACCCGAATGGTATGGGTGGCATGGGCGGTGGCGCCGGTATGGGTGGCGCTGACTTTGCGGATGCATTTGGTGATATCTTTGGCGATATTTTTGGTGGCGGCCGTCGTGGCGGCGGTGGTCCTCGTGTACAACGTGGGGCTGACTTACGCTACTCGTTGGAAATTAGCCTAGAACAGGCTGCTACCGGTTTTGATACCGAAATCCGGGTCCCTAGCTGGGAAAACTGTGATACGTGTAAAGGCTCTGGAGCCAAAGCGGGTACCTCACCCCGTACCTGTACCACATGTAATGGCGCTGGCGCTGTACGCATGCAGCAAGGCTTTTTCAGCGTGCAACAAACCTGTCCCACTTGTCATGGCTCGGGTCAAGAGATCACCGATCCATGTACCTCTTGTGATGGGGTAGGTCGCGTACGCAAAACCAAAACCCTACAAGTGAATATTCCTGCCGGTATTGATGACGGCATGCGCATTCGCTCTACAGGTAATGGTGAGCCAGGTGTTAATGGTGGTCCGTCTGGTGACCTGTATGTGGAAATTCATCTGAAAAAACACGGCATTTTTGAACGTGATGAAGATGATTTGCACTGTGAACTAACCATTCCGTTTACAACCGCTGCTTTGGGCGGCGAGATTGAGGTGCCTACCTTAACGGGACGAGGTGAGATCACCATTCCCGAAGGCACTCAAGCCGGTAAGGTATTCCGCTTGCGCGGCAAAGGGATCAAAGGGGTTCGCTCTAGCTACCCAGGTGATTTGTATTGTCACATTCAGGTGGAAACCCCTGTGCGTCTATCCGAGGAGCAGAAAAATATTCTGCGTCAGTTTGAGGAGTCCTTATCTGGCGGTGGAGACAAACACTCTCCACAAAGTCAGTCTTGGACTGATAAGGTGAAGCGTTTTTTTTCCTAAAGCCGAAACAACGCACCCGATGGCGTGATAAACGGCATTGAAACTTAAACACCCCTTCCTGTCACAGAAAGGGGTGTTTTTTTGTTCAGATCAAAATCAGCAAAAACTCGTGCCGCGTAGAAACTGATTTCAGATCTATGCGGCAGCGAAGGTTTACTGCTTACTTTGATCTGCACCTAGCGCAGAGCTAAAACCATCAATCACTAGGTACTTTCTAACGATCTGATTGACCTGATCTGCGGTCATGCTTTTTAAGGCTTGATCGACTTGCTCGGACCAGGCAAAGGTGCGGTCGAGATCCAGGTAGCTGTGCCAGGTGTTTGCCAGCACGGAGTCGTTGCTACGGGCTAGTTGGCGGTAACGTAGTAAGGCCTGGATACTTTCTTTAACCTCTTCTGGACTAAAGCCTTTCTCTAATACCTTACTGATTTCCTCATGAATGACGGCCTTGAGCTTGTCAGAGTTTTCTGGAGCGTGAATGGCATAGATGGTCCAGCTGCCGGAAGGTTCGTACGAGGAGACGTTCAGACGACTACGCACATCGTAAGAAAGCCCCTCTGTGACTCGGACTCGATTCCATAGTCTAGAGGTTTCAGATTGCCCTAGCATGTAATTAGCTAAGTAGAGCGGGACAAAGTCGGTATCCGTATCTTGTAGTTTGAGCGGTAGGGTGGCGATATAAAAAGCGTTAGCCTTGTCAGGGGTATTTAAGGCCAGATGCTCTGCGTCGATGGCTTTAAAAGGATCGTCGGCACGAGCATACGCCGGGGCACGCTTCCAGTTGCTAAAGCCATTTTTGAGAGCGGCTTTTACCGCATCGCTATCAAAGCTTCCGGTAGCACTAAAGCGAATGTTGCCGGTGCCATAAAATTGCTCATGGAACTGCACCAAATCGGCTCGTGTGATGGTTTGGATTTGGGCGGTGGCTTCCTCAAATGTGGGTACGTAGCGTATATCGTCTTTGGGCCAGACATTTAGGTGACGAGATAGCGCACGGCTAGCCACAGATGACGGTTCAGCCTTGGCGTTGTTAATATCGGTAATGCGCTGTGATCGATATTTGTCTAGCTCATTCTCTGGGAAGGTAGCCTCACGTAGGACTTGAGTGATGAGCTCAATGGTAGGGGCCAAACTGTCTTTGACGGTAGAGATGGTGACCTCTACCCCATTGGGACCACCATGAAAGCCTACAGAAGATTGCAGCGCGATAAAGCGGTCTTTGATCTGTTGACGATCTAGTTTTTGGCTACCTAAGGCCAACAGGTCCGCTGTGGCCACGCCTACTGCGGCTAGTCCTTTGAGCTTTTCTGGCTCGCCAAAACGTAAGGAAAGCACGGCTTCGACTCGATCACCACGGGTGGGTTTGGGCAGTAAGGCCAATTGGATTTTCCCCAGATCCCCATCTAAAGAAAGCGATTCACGTAAGGTGTGGCTGTCTAGGTTGGCAGGGGTGGGTTCAAAAGATCCAGCTTGGGTTGCTGTTTCTTTGCCTGTGTAGTTCGCTAACAAAGTTGCCACATCCGGGGTCTCTGCTTTAGGAGCACGAGCTATGCTTTCAGTAGGGATGTACAGCCCATTGGTTCGGTTGTCCGCAACCAGCCAGGATTTCAAGGCTTTTTGAATTTGTGTCAGATTGACCTGCTCAACAAGGTCTCTACGCCAAAAGAAAAGGCGCCAATCACCACTGGCAGCGCTTTCTGATAGGGATGAAGCCAAGTCCCCTGAGTCCGCATAGGACTGGGCCCATTGATTGAGCCATTGATTACGGATTCGATCCACATCGGCTTGGGTAATGTTTTCTGTTTGGGTTTCTAGCGTTTGGTTGAGTGTTTCGAGAGCCTGTTGTTGATCCATCCCCTCTTTAAGCTCTGCCATAAAGAGGGCATAACCGGGCTGTTGTAAACCGGCAGCATAACCAAACACACTGGTAGCCAAGCTTTTTTCTACTAGATTTTTATAGAGCAGGCCCGAGGGACTATCGCCAAGTAAGCTTACGCCCAAGCTGAGAGGGGTAAATTGTGGATCCGCCTCTGCTGGAATATGGTATTGGGCGGCGACCAAAGGAGAGCCGCCTTGACGGCGCACCGTCACAGAACGATTGCCGTCTTGTACTGGCTCTTCGGTGTATTCCGGAGGGAGCTGACGGGTGGGTTTTTCAATCGCATTAAATTGCTTGGCGATGTGAGCCAAAGTGGCGTCTTCGTCAAACTGACCACTCACAATCAGCACTGCATTATCGGGTTGATAATACTGCTTGTAGAAAGCACGTAATTGTTCTATGTCGACCTGCTCCACATCACTGCGGGCGCCAATGGTACTTTTGCCGTAGTTGTGCCATTGAAAGGATGCCGCTTGCATCTGCTGCATCAACACCCTAAAGGGGTTGTTTTCGCCACGTTCCATTTCATTGCGGACCACCGTCATTTCGGCGTCTAGGTCCTCTTTGGCAATGGTGGCATTGACCATCACATCAGCTTGCCAGTCTAAATACCAGTTTAAGGTATCGGCATTGGCGGCAAAGGTAGCGTAGTAGTTGGTACGGTCCACAGAGGTAGTGCCGTTTGCTGCTAAGCCACGTTTAGAAAACTCGCCTAAGGCGTTAGGTAATGTGGGTGTGCCACGGAACAGCATGTGCTCCAACAAATGCGCCATACCGGTTTGACCATAGTTTTCATGTCTAGAGCCCACTAAATAGGTCATGTTGACGGTAGTGTTAGGTCTAGACGCATCCGGAGCAAACAGCACTTTAAGGCCATTGTTGAGTTCGTATTCAGTCACGCCTTCGACCTGTGTGATTTCTTTCACTCCGCTAGGTAAGGCATAGACGAGGTGTGGGCAAAGAAGCGCACCGATGAACACGATGTATTTGGTTTTTTTTGTGAGTGTCTGGATTGCGGGCAACATAAGTATTCCTGTGTGTACCAGTTATTTAGTAAGACTTTGCATGGCGGTAACAAGACCATGCACATTAACGGGATACATTCTATCGTTTAAGAGTTCGCGTATTAAAAATACGGATTGGTGATAGATCCAGCGGTCTGCTTTGCTTGGGTTTAGCCAAACGGCTTTGGGCCATTTATCCATGAAGCGCTGAAGCCAGAGTGCGCCAGGTTCCGCATTGTTATGCTCTACGGAGCCGCCGGCGTGAGTGATTTCGAAAGGACTCATGGTGGCGTCCCCCACAAAGATGAGTCGCCAGTCCTCATTGTACTTGCTAAGCACGTCGGTAGTAGCTATACGCTCGTCAAAGCGGCGTCTGTTGCTAGGCCATAACCATTCGTAGGGACAATTGTGAAAGTAAAAGACTTCTAGGTGTTTAAACTCGCTGCGAGCCGCAGAGAAAAGCTCTTCGACTTGACGTATGTGGTTATCCATACTACCACCCACATCTAACAACATTAACACCTTTACGGTGTTTCTACGCTCTGGACGTAATTTAATATCCAATAAACCAGCCTGTTGGGCGGTGCTACTGATGGTTTTTGGCAGGTCTAGTTCTGTGGCCGCGCCTTCACGGGCAAAGCGACGCAAGCCGCGCAAGGCCATTTTAAAATTACGCGTGCCCAGTTCGACCTGATCATCGTAATCTTTAAACTCACGTTTTTCCCATACCTTAACGCCGGTGTAATTCCCTTTAGAAGGGCCTCCCACACGGATGCCTTGAGGGTGATAGCCACCATGGCCAAAGGGAGAGCTACCACCTGTGCCCACCCATTTGTTGCCGCCGGCATGTTTTTCTTTTTGTTCGGCCAAGGTTTTCTTAAAAAGTTCGATTAAATCGGCCAAATCGTGCTTTTTTAAGGCCGCTTTTTGTTCAGCGGTTAATTGGCACTCTAATGTTTTAACTAACCAGTCGGCAGGAATGGTATCGCCCTGAGCGATTTCCTCAGAGAGCAGCCCATAAAACTGAGTAAAGGCTTTGTCATATTTATCAAAAAGACTTTCGTCTTTAATCAAAACCAGCCGTGCCAGATAGTAAAACTCGTCGATGGATAAGGGAGCAGCCGCACTGCCCAAGCTTTGCAGTAGCGTGAGAAACTCTTGGATGGAAATGGGCAGTTGTTGTTGGCGTAAAAAGTAGAAAAACCGAATCAGCATCATGACCTTAACGTCCGTAGCGGGCAATGCGATCTAATAAAGCTAAGTCTTGTTCGTTTTTAATTAAAGCGCCAATCAGCGGTGTCGTGGTTTGATCCGCACTGCGTAAGTCTGCCGCGGTGGCATCCTGGCTTAAAAGCAACTGCAACCAGTCTAAAAGCTCGGAAGTGGATGGCTTTTTCTTTAGACCTGGGGCATTACGCAAGGCATAAAAACTACTTAGTGCCGCCTGCAGCAAATCATCGGCGAGTTGAGGGAAATGCACTTTTACGATTTGCCCTAAGGTGTCGGCATCAGGGAAACGAATGTAATGAAAGAAACAGCGGCGCAAAAAGGCATCCGGCAATTCTTTTTCATTGTTCGAGGTAATAATGATCAGGGGACGATGAATGGCGCGTACGGTCTGCTGTGTCTCGTAGACGTGGAATTCCATTTTGTCGATTTCAC
>DUNB01000052.1 GCA_012839585.1 Alcaligenaceae bacterium
CATGGGCCATACCTTAAAAAGGAAAATAAGAGAGCTATGAATGCCATCACATCCCCTACTACCGCTCCAGAGTCACAGCCAGCCTACTTGCAAATAAAGTCTTTTGTGTTGGATAAAATCCAAAGTGGCGAGTGGCAAGAAGGTCATCTAATTCCGACCGAATTAGCTTTATGCGACCAATTCTCGGTCTCACGCATGACGGTCAACCGTGCTCTGCGTGAATTAAGTAACGATGGTTTATTAGTACGAATCAAAGGGTCCGGCACCTATGTGGCCCAACCCAAATACCAATCGACCTTGATCGAGATTCGCAGTATTGCTCAAGACATACGCGAACGTGGGCACATCCACAGCAGCAAAGTATTGAGTGTGGAGCGCCTTAAAGCGACCGCAAAGCAGGCCAAAGCCTATGAAATCCGCACTGGCACCCCTTTATTTAGGTCCATTATTGTGCACCTGGAAAATGATATTCCCATCCAATACGAGGATCGCTTTGTAGACGCCACTCGGGCTCCCGATTACCTCGATCAAAACTGGGAAATCATTACCCCTAACGAATACCTCACGCGTGTGGCTCCCTTACCTAAAGGTTTCTATACCATTGAGGTACAAATGCCCACAGAGGCCATTGCCGCGGCATTGAGCATGAGGCCCCAAGACCCTTGTTTGGTACTGAATCGTACAACCTACTCCGGTGGGAACTTCACGTCTTTTGCTCGCATGTGGCACCCAGGTGATCGTTATAAATTTGCCGGCCTGACCTAAGCGCAAAGCGGAGTCCGCCAACTTTAACGTGGTGAAAGGAGCACGTCGAAATAAAAAAACGAGGCACACGCCGTGTAGTGAGAGCAGCACGTCACCATAAAAAACGCTAAAAAAGCAGCGTTAGCCTACACGTCATAATAAAAAAAGCCGATGGAGAGCTGTCCCTCGGCTTTTTTGCGACGACTATCATCGTCTTATTAATTTAATTCTATTACCACCGCACCCTTAGGTCTGGCACAACACAATAAAACTTTGCCTTCAGGGACTTCATCCAATGGTTCTTCAAAGTAATCCACCTCACCTGAAACCAACGTACACATACAACTATTGCATAGACCAGATCGGCAATTGAAGTCTGGGCTCAGCCCTGCCTCCTCTGCGGCAACAAGTAGGGATTCACATCCTTCTTGCCATTGCGCCTGACGTCCATCGGGTAAAAAAGTAATCCCAGAGCCTGCGTCCTTAGCGTTCATTTCCTGAGCGGGTTGCTCCGCAGCAGCTGTTATGACGGGTTCTTCTGTAAGTGTTACAGCGGGTGCACTCACCTCAGCCGCAATGGTTTGCTCTAAGACGGTAGCGGGTCCGAAGAACTCATAATGTATACGATCGGCAACAACACCTAGCTGGCGTAAGAGCCCATAATTGGCTTGCATAAAGCCACTGGGGCCACAAAGATAAAACTCATAATCATCCAGCGGCAAATGTTGTTGCAGCTGCTCTTTGGTCAATATACCGTCGGTATAAGGCCAGGGGCGTTGTTTGTCATGCGCTAACGCCGCTCTGTACCAAAACAGCGCTTTAACCCCAGGACGACGACTGGCGAGCTCTAGAACCTCTGGTCCAAAAGCATGCATGTCCCCGTTTTCACAAGCATGGATAAAATGCACCTGACGCGAGGTTTTATTGACTAGGCGGTGCAGCATGGAGAGCATGGGCGTCAATCCCACCCCTCCGCTGAGCAACACCACGGGACGCTCAGAGCTTTCATCTAAGTAAAAATCACCCAGAGGACCCGCCGCCTGCACCACATCGCCCACCTGAATTTGAGTATGCAGGTGACTTGATCCCAAACCGTCTGGAACACTTAACCCTGCCGGTGCGATTTCGTGCTTGACTGAGATACGTAACTGATTCAGAGCATCGGGATCTCCAGAAACACTGTAGTTGCGCAAGATGGACTGGCCATCCACTACAAATTTAAAAACCAAGTACTGTCCTGGCTTATAGGACAGTATGGGTTCACCATCCATCGGCTCTAAGACAAATGACGTAATCACCTGGCTTTCATTTTGTTTAGCCACTACACGGTAGTCCCTGAACTGTCTGGATTGACGTGCTGAAGTGGTGCTGGGGCTCTCAATGCTCTCAATCATACTCTTTACCTCATTTAGGCTGTTTCCGCCGTTTTCTCTGTCTGTTCCGCTTCAATGAGCTGCGCCATTCTACGGCGGAAGCGCATAGGACCCGAGTCAAGTGGCAAGTCCAAAGCAGCTGGTTTTTCTTTTAGGTTAGCGTGGACTTCTTCCAAAATGGCTTTGTCTTCCATAAAGGCAAAACGCACATCATGGTTAAAAACTTCGGAAACCTTTTGATCATCTGGACTAAAGTTTCTTAATTGAAACCAGAAATAGCGTGTTCGGTTTTCATCAATTGGTGTCAACAAATTATAGGAATCCATTAAGAAAACATCTTTGTGGTATTCACTTGGATTTTCTGTTTGGCTTCCAGCTGGCAAAAAGATCGCCTTAATCACTGCCAAAGAAGGGAAACGAACCTCGTAGTGCTGTTTACGATCACACTTGCCGTCGAACTTCACGAACTGCTTGTAGAAAGGAGCTACCTCTACGTTAGTTGACCAACGAGACACCGTTACACCGCTGTCCTCTACATCCACTTTTAATGGCAGGCCGATGATATCGCTATTACCAAACGAGGTCTGGTGTACCCAAGACACATGGGACGGATCTAAGAGGTTATCTGTCACATATAGGTAGTTACAGTCTAGCTCCATGGCATCGCCACTGTTCACGCCCCACTCGGGATTATCCCACTCGTCGATCTGAATCAAGGAGGACTCATCCGCTAACTCGGGATCTCCCATCCAGACCCACACCATGCCATAGCGCTCTACACAAGGATAGCTACGTACCACCGCACTTTTAGGAATCTGTTTCAACCCAGGGGCCACGGTACAAGCACCACTGCAGTCAAAGGTAAGACCGTGATAACCACACTCAACCTGATCGCCTAATAAGCGACCTTTAGATAAAGGAAGACGGCGGTGAGGACAGGAGTCTTCCAAGGCCGCCACACTGCCGTCCTCTTTGCGATACAACACGATATCTTCCTTGAGCATACGTGTGGCAAACAGGCTTCGATCAATGTCCTTGCTCAGTGCGCCCACATACCAGGCATTACGTAAAAACATCATCCTACTCCTTTAGAAAATGCGCCGCCGACTGGTTGAGCGCCAACTTTCTCATCATGAACTAATTTAACGTTAAACCATCATAAGCTTAAATTAATTTAGCTAAATTTCATTATTGATTAGAAAAACTAAACCTTTAAAAAATCAAAAAAACACCCTTTCTGCTAATTTTTTTATTAATTAGCAAAAAGGGTAATAATAAAAATACGGTTAATTATTATCGATAACTCGACCCGAGTTTAATAAATCATTAGGGTCAAATAATTGACGAAGTGCTTGCATTTGTTTGCGCTCTATTTCATTGCGACTGTAATGCAAAAAAGGTTTTTTAATTCGTCCTATGCCATGCTCTGCGGAAATGCTTCCACCTAACTCTGCCACTGCCTGATACACCACATGCTCGACCTCTTCTAAGATCGAAGCCTCGTGCGGTCCGGTAGACAAATGCAAATTACCATCCCCTAAATGCCCAAAGAAAAGCTGCTTAGAACCTGGATAGCGTTGCGATAAGCTTTGCTCCATTTTTTTCACAAAGTCATTGGCCTGCGCAATAGGAATGCCCACATCAAAAGCTAAGTAAGGTTTCATGGTAGGCAAAATTTCACCTATCGCATCACGCAAATCCCAGAGCTGCTTGGCCTGATCTTGGCTATGAGGCAAAATCACATCTACAGCCAACTCATCCTCTAAACTTTGCTCTAGAAATTGGGTTAATAAGGCTTCGGTTTCCGGGTTGTCTTTGCCTTCCATTTCGAGCAACACATAGACAGGATACTCAGCATCAAAAGGCGCTTGCGTTTTTAATTGATCCGCCGCGGCTTGTAAATAGCTTTTCCACATCAACTCAAAAGAAGAAAGTTCGGCCAATTGACCGCGCGCACGGCGTAAAAGTTCGACCACTTGTTCGAAGCCCGTTAGCGCGACCAAGGCGCTATAGCGTCGTTCTGGCAAAGGAAAGAGACGCAGCACCACTTGGCTAATAATGCCTAAGGTGCCTTCGCTGCCAATAAACAAGTGCTTGAGATCTACGCCGGTATTATTTTTAAGCCCATAATTCAACATAGGCATAATGGTTCCGTCGGCCAAAACCACCTCTAAGCCCAACACCAACTCGCGCATGGTGCCATAACGCAGCACCCGATTACCGCCCGCATTGGTTGCCACATTACCGCCTATATGACAGGAGCCTCTGGAGCCCATATCCATCGGAAAGTACCAGCCTTGTTGTTCTACATATTCACTAAGCTGCTGTAGCACCATGCCAGGCTGCACACGGATCGTGCCCCCTACCGTATCAAAATCAATCACTTGATTCATACGACTGAGGTTAATGACCACCTCATCGGCAGAGGGCACGGCCCCACCCGCCAGCCCTGTTAAGCCGCCTTGCACGCAGATTTTTTTACCCTGCGCATGACATGACTTAACGACGGCGGCGAGCTCCTGAGTGTTTTTAGGCCTAAATACCTGTGACACAACGGTTTGCGCACTTTGACCACTGGCATCTTGCAGATAAGGTTGAATCAGGTCGGCATCAACTAATACCTCTACCTGTTCCAAGCCAACAGTCGCATCAGTAACTAAGGACATAATCCACCCTACTGCAACTCAGGATCAGAAAGCACAGCAACTAAAGACTGCACAAAATAATCCACATTATCATCATTGAGCCCAGGCATGCTGATGCGTCCCGAATCGATAATGTAAACCCCATATTTTTGGCGTAAGGTTTCGAGCTGCTGCATGGTTAAGCCGGTATAGCAGAACATACCGCGCTGCTTAATAAAGTAGCTGCTATCGTATTCTGGCGCTGCCTTCTGTAAGCGATCGTAGACTTTTTGACGCATATCAGCAATACGCGTGCGCATCGCCTCGACCTCGTTTTTCCACTCTGCAAACAAATCAGGATCGGCTAAAACGGTCGCGATGGCCTGACCACCGTGCGAAGGTGGGTTCGAGTAAATTCGGCGCGCCACTGCTTTTAGTTGTCCCAAAACACGGCTTGCTTCCTCGGCGCTTTGGCAAACCACCGATAAGCCACCGCAACGCTCTGAGTAGTAGGAAAAGTTTTTAGAAAACGAATTCGCAACCAAAAAGGTCAGTCCCGCCTCATCCATGGCGCGGATAGCAAAAGCATCCTCATCCAGCCCGCGAGCAAACCCTTGGTAGGCCATATCGACAAAGGCAATCAAATTGCGTTCACGTAAAACGGCAATAATGTCTAACCATTGCGCGTCCTCTAGGTCCACGCCTGTTGGGTTGTGACAGCAAGGGTGCAGTAAAACGATGCTGTACTCTGGCAGCTGTTTTAGGTCCTGCACCATGCCTTCAAAATCCAAGCCACGGGTTGCGCTATCGTAATATCTATAGGTATGGGTGGTGATGTCCGCGCCTCTGAAAATGGCATGATGATTATCCCAAGCCGGATCACTAATCCACATTTCACTTTCTGGATAAGCGGCGTGTAAAAAATCACCACCTACCTTTAATGCACCGGTACCACCTAGTGTTTGGATGGTTGCCACGCGATTTTCCGCCAACGCCTTACTATTAGGGCCAAAAACCAACTTTTGTACCTGCTCGCGATAATCAGATAAGCCTTCTATAGGCAGATAAGCGCGTGGTAAGGCCTTGTCGGCCCACGCTTTTTCGGCTCGGCGTGCCACATCAAGCAAGGGCAAACGTCCCTGCTCGTCATAGTACAGTCCCACCGTGAGGTTGACCTTTAAATCGCGCGGATCCGCATGAAAGGCTTCGCCTAATCGAAAAATCGGATCACCAGCAAACGCACGTAAATGTCCAAACATAAAAACTCCTAGATAGTCGGTGCGCGGGACTATACGGCCGCGGCTTCTAATTCATTTTGATTACTCTGATTGCAGTTACGCTCCCAAAACGCATTACGCTCAAAATAATTCTCTAGGAATTGAGTTAAACGAGGCTGTGTTGTTTGAGAAAAAACGTCCTGAGGGGATCCTGAGACCACGATCTCCCCTTTATCAATGAAAACCACGGTATCTGCCACCTGAGCTGCAAAACCCATCTCGTGAGTTACGACGACCATCGTCATGCCCTCGCGTGCCAAGTCTTTCATTACCTGCAATACTTCGCCCACGAGCTCTGGATCCAGTGCTGAGGTGGGTTCATCAAACAGCATGATCTTGGGCTCCATCGCCAATGCTCTGGCAATAGCAACCCGCTGCTGTTGGCCACCTGATAAGTTAACTGGGTAAAAATCCACCTTATCCCCCAAGCCCACTTTCTCTAGCATGGCTTTAGCTTTGGCGGCGGCCTCGTCTTTAGGCATCCCTTTTACTCGTAGCAAAGCTTCTTGTACATTTCCCAGGGCCGTCATATGAGGCCAGAGATTAAATTGCTGGAACACCATACCCACGTGACGACGCGCATGATTTAGTTCACTACGGTTGGCTTTCACGCGGCGTCCATCAGGCTTATCCACATAACCGAGCAACAACCCTTCGATCAGCACTTCACCTGCATCGTATTCTTCTAAGAAGGCGAGTGAGCGCAGCAAAGTACTTTTCCCTGAACCGGAAGGTCCAATAATGCACGTGACTTCTGAGCGACGTACCTCTAACGAGATGTCCTTCAGCACCTGCACTGGCCCATAACTTTTGCACATGTTGCGAACTTGAACCAAGCTTTGATCTGGGGCTGCCCCATTCATTACGGTTTCCATGATTGTCTCCTTTTCACCCTAACCCAGTTAGCGAGCTAAGAAATGGTTGCTACGTGCTTCTGCCCAGCGACCAACGCGTTCTGTTGCCGCTACTAAAATTAAGTAAGCCACACACAATACGAGTGTTGTTTCTAAGTGGGCAAACTGTTCGTTACCAATTTGAACCATCACTGCAGTTAACTCAGGCACAGTGACAATAGAAAGAATGGCGGTTTCTTTACTTAATATAATAATTAGATTCACTAAAGAAGGTGTAATGATGACCAGCATTTGTGGCACATTCACCCGCCAAATCACATTAAAACGGGATAATCCCAAGAACTCTGCTGCCTCGGTTTGTCCTTTAGGCACGGCGGCAAAACCGCCTCTAAAGACCTCAGCAAAATACACACTGCCATACACAGTTAGGCTTAATACCCCCGCCTGCGTGGGAGATAAATCCAGACCAATTGTTGGGCCGCCGTAATACAGCACAAACAACTGCACTAGGAAGGGAGTAGTACGAATTATCTCTATATATACTCGTAATACAGAACGTATTACTAGGCCGCCATGACGCTGCAAAATAGCAATCAGAAACCCGAGCAGCATCCCTAAAACCACCGATGCTAACCAGGTATAAATGGTCATCAAAAACCCTTTAGCAATCGCCGGCCAATACGAGCTCAGTACGCTAAAATCCAATCCCATTACGCTGCCCTCCTAAAGTGACGCTCGGCCCAATGACCTACAATAGAGAGCACGCCATTGATAATGAAGTACACAAATGCGGCGCCCAGATAGGCTTCCATCGGCGAGAACGTGCTCGCGGCAATGTTTTGCGCCATGCGGGTTAGCTCGGTAACCCCTACGACTGAAATTAGGGATGATGCCTTAACCAATAAAATCATTTCGTTGATTAAAGTAGGCATGGTCAAACGTAAGGCCTGAGGAACTTGAATACGCACCAAAGTGTCGAATTTGGACAGTCCCAATAGACTGGTTGCCTCCAGCTGTCCTTTGGGGATCCCCATAAACCCACCACGCAAAATCTCCCCGATGTACGCTCCCTCACATAAAGAAATCGCCACCACCGCAGCGACTAGGGGTGGGACATTAACTCCAATCACCGGAAAGAAGTAAAACACCACCATCAGCTGGACTAATAGTGGAATGCCTCTAAATACAAAGACATACCAACCCATTAAGCGTCGCAGTAATGGCGAGGGCGACATGCTGGCTGATGCCACCATGACCGCAATCACAAATCCCACCGCCAAACCAATCGTCGACACAAAAAGCGTCATTTTGGCTGCACTGATTAGCAAGGGCAGGGACTCCAGCGCTACATGAAAATCAAACATGCTTTTTACCTCGTGGTACATGGTGGTGCTTAAGACATAAACACCGCATGACCATAACAGTCGATTGAGCTACCCACCCGTCATCCAAGCAGGTAGCTCCTCCAAGGCTTAGACTGCAGGTTCAAACTCTGCGGTCGGTACTTTCATCTCCATACCGAACCACTTTTTCTGTAGTTCAGCTAAAGTTCCATCCGCATGTAGAGCTTCGAGACCTTCGTTAAAGGCTTCTAGTAATGTGCGACTGTCTTCATCTTTGCGCATAAAGTAAGCAAAGTAGACTTGCTTACCAAATGGAGGCTGCACTACCTCAAACATATTGGGGCGCTGTTTGGCCACATATGCGATATTCGTAATGGAGTTAGCAACGGCTACTAAGCGACCCGATACGATGTCAGCATAAGCTTGGTTGTTATCCACGTATTCACGAACATCCACTGGCTTATCTAAGGTTGCCACAAAGTCTTTTAATTGCGCTAGCTGAGCAGAGCCTTTACCGCCACCCACAGCCAAGCCTGCGATGTCTTCAGGCTTGGTTAGCTCGGCATTTTTAGCGCTTTTTAGTAAGGCAACAGTTCCATCGGCAACCGGTAAGGTAAAGGAATAACGCTCTTTACGGGCTTTGGTCACCAAAATAGGACCGCCCCCCATATCAAATTTTTTGGAATCCAAACCGGGTAAAACACTAGGCCAAGGCAAGTCTAAAAACTTCACTTTGACGCCGATGCGTTCGGCAATGATTTCGAATAAGTCCTTATTAAAGCCAGTCTGCTTTCCATTTTCATGAAAATCAAAAGGTGCGAACTGCATTTCTGTTCCAACAACCAGCTCCCCTGATTTTTTAACTCTGGATAACAAATCCTCTGCGTGAACAGGGGCTGCCATCACGCCCATCGTTAATAAGGCGGCACATGCTTTGGCTAACGGTTTGATCCACATTCTTGTCTCCTCTATGGGTGGACATCAGGTTTTATCTAGCTGACCCAATGCTCCCCCGTTTATATCGTTTTAAATGAGTGGAATGATCGACTGGCTTTTTAGTTTTCAGTCACATCAATTTATGGGGTCTGAGTGTCGCTGCAGACCGATCTTCAATGCATCCCATCTGGAACCACTAGATAAGAGTCACCGTACTGCTATCAAAAAGTATATACATACCCAGTTGACTGTCAATTAGGAAATCTGCCTTAGCCCCGTAAATCTAGGGAAAACACTCAGCTTGTCTACCGAAAAATGACGGCCCCCACATACTTTTACTAGTAAACAATTTATTCATCAAGTATTTAAGATGGCTCTCTAGGCGAACAACACCTCACTATTGACCTAGAGGACAACGCTCAATGTCTGGGCTGGGAGATCTTAGGTTTAGGTCGTCCCGCAAGCGAACTTCCCTTTGCGAGCGGTCGCCTAGAACAGCACTTTGCCCTCACTCAAAACGGCCGTCCTCTTTGGATAGAGCGCCAGATTATCGACCCCCACCATCCGCGTTTTGTCGGCAAGTGGGGACAAGGCGCTACCACCGTGCATGCCACGCTTTGGACCGTCGGCTTGAGTGACCCCGCAGAGGCCGTCAGGCAGAGATCCCTCGCATCTGGCTAACCTAACTAACACTACCCAGGCAACAGTCTGGACCCTCTCCCTCTTTTGCCGCACTAGGCAAAAATCACTAACAAAAAGACCTCGATAACAACGGAGTTAGCAATGGAATTAACACCAAGAGATAAAGACAAGTTGCTCTTGTTTACTGCGGGGCTGCTTGCAGAACGTCGCAAGGCCAAAGGCCTAAAGCTCAACTACCCCGAAGCGGTAGCGTTGATCAGCTGCGCCATTATGGAAGGCGCCCGTGAAGGTCGCACTGTCGCTGAAATGATGATATTGATCTTTGCGTAGGCCGTGAACCTATCACACTAACCGTCGCCAATACCGGTGATCGTATCCGTCTTGGTGATACTGAACTCTGGATCGAGATTGAACATGACCACACGCATTACGGCGAAGAAGTCATGTTCGGCGGTGGTAAGGTCATCCGTGACGGAATGGGACAAAGTCAACGTTACGATGACGGGCAGTTCATGAGAAGCTGAGGCTTTTTTCTTTTCCAATATTTAGTCTCTACGTTTCAACTCAATCGCGCACAGACCGCTTATTAGCCTCCTCCCATTGGACTAGAGCCCCCGTAGGCCCCAACAAACAAGCTCAAAATCCGTCAAATGGCCTAGTTATAATCCCTCATAATCTCCTGTTACGCCCTACCTTTACTACCAAACAGGGGGGGCCCTATCGGCTATCTGCCCCATGTATCAATTAATGAAATTTACTACTATGCATTAAAAGCAGTTACAAAAGAGAAGAATCACTAATTACCAAGAAAAGAAACCATCCGGGGCAGACTTACTCCAACATTATCTCTCAGCTCTACCTCAAGATGAGTAACCATTCTTTTTTAATTAGATAAAAAAGTAAGGTAATATGATTATTAGAGTGATAATTTAGCCGATATAAAACAATAGTGACATAGCGGTTTTAGAGCATCTAGAGATTTACATGACAGGCTTCATTACCATTAGCGCAATTCAAGCGGGTAATAAAAAAAACAATAGTCTGCACTCCGTTACGCTCCGATCACAGCCGACTCAGTGCCTACATCGCCCGTAAGCTTACGCCAATCTAGTCGTTACAGATTAAAGGGGGCATTTCCATGAATGTGATTATTGTTATTGATCCACACCCAGTCTTACGATTGGGTCTAGCAGAGCTTTTAGGCGAAAAGCATCTCAACGCCACCATCCTCACCGAAGGCTATTCGGTTTTCGAACAAGAAAAACCCACAGAACCATTACCCTGTTCCTTAGTTTTGCTCACGCTGTCTTCTGTAGAGCCTCCTTGTCCTTATCTAGAGCGGCTCTCTCAATTCTACTCATCCCAGTTTATTTTGCTGTTCGATGAGCCTCGCACTCATCCTACTCCAGCCTTCTTCTCGCATCAACCACTCGTTCGTGGCCTCATTTCCAAAGAGTCCAGCCCCGATCTCATTCGAGCAGCTGTTCGTTTGGTCTTAGCAGGTGGCACCTGTTTCCCTAATGTCATTCCCACTGTCGACACCCCCACCCCAACTCCACCTACAGTTATAGCTACAACTACAGACTCGGGCTTTGTCTTTACCTCCCATCCTAACGAGGCCGAGCTTTTGGGGCTAACTAAACGACAGTACGAGGTCTTGGTTTTACTCGCCGAGGGTTTCCCATTAAAAACCATAGCCAAGCAATTAAACATTAGTGTAGCTACGGCCAAATCTCATACTGAATCCTTATATCAGCGCTTAAATGTAAATAATAGAAATGCGGCTGTATATACAGCCGTCAATATGGGCGCCTCC
>DUNB01000053.1 GCA_012839585.1 Alcaligenaceae bacterium
ACCAACACCCATTGTCCCCAAGCCGCCATGGGTGTACAAATGGCGAACCCTGATGCTGACATTGCCGTGATCACAGGCGAAGGCTCGATTCAAATGAATATCCAAGAGCTTTCTACTTGCCGCCAGTACCACCTCACACCTAAGATTCTCTGTTTAAATAACCGTTACTTGGGTATGGTGCGTCAGTGGCAGGAAATTGATTACGGCTCACGCTATTCTGAGTCCTATGTAGATGCCTTGCCAGACTTCACAAAGCTCGTTGAAAGCTATGGCCACGTAGGGCTACATATTGAAAGCCCTTCGGATGTGATGCCAGCGATTCG
Source organism: Alcaligenaceae bacterium (assembly GCA_012839585.1). Lineage (GTDB taxonomy): Bacteria > Pseudomonadota > Gammaproteobacteria > Burkholderiales > Burkholderiaceae_B > Paenalcaligenes. The sequence goes on from DUNB01000053.1 coordinate 324, forward strand.
CGAGGCTTACACTAAATACAAAGACCGTTTGGTCTTCATGAATTTCATCACTGATCAAGCGGAAAACGTGTGGCCGATGGTTAAAGCCGGTAAAGGGTTAACTGAAATGATCTTGAGTGCAGCAGACCTCGAAGGAGACGAGTAATGAAACACGTTATCTCTATACTTCTTGAGAACGCCCCAGGTGCTTTGTCCCGAGTCGTAGGTTTGTTTTCTGCGCGAGGCTATAACATTGAAACTCTCACCGTAGCGCCTACCGAGGACGAGACTCTGTCTCGTATGACGATTGTGACGGTGGGGTCTGACGAGACCATCGAGCAAATCACCAAACACCTAAACCGTTTGGTTGATGTGGTTAAGGTGGTTGATCTCTCAGAGGGGCCGCACGTAGAGCGCGAATTAATGCTCATTAAGGTTCGTGCCGTGGGCAAAGAACGAGATGAGCTAAAACGTATGGCCGATATTTTCCGCGGTCGTATTATTGATGTAACAGATAAAACGTACACCATTGAATTAACTGGGGTACAAGATAAAATTACGGCTTTTATGCAAGCTATTGACCGCAGTGCTATTCTTGAGACCGTTCGCACAGGCGTATCGGGGATTAGCCGTGGTGAGCGAATCCTTAAGCTATAACAACGACTGTAAAGCAGATCAAACAAATTATATTATTCGGAGTTTTCCATGAAGGTTTTTTATGACAAGGACTGTGATCAGTCTTTAATCAAAGGCAAAAATGTTGCCATCATTGGTTACGGTTCTCAAGGTTACGCTCACGCTAACAACCTACACGAATCTGGTGTGAACGTAACCATTGGTTTGCGTAAAAATGGTGCATCCTGGTCCAAAGCAGAGGCCGCCGGTCTAACCGTTAAAGAAGTCGCAGAGGCAGTAAAAGGTGCTGATGTAGTGATGATCTTGTTGCCTGATGAGAACATTGCTGAAGTTTACCGCAACCAAGTTGAGCCAAACATTAAGGCCGGCGCCGCTTTGGCTTTTGCTCACGGCTTTAACGTTCACTACGGTCAAGTGGTGCCACGTAAAGACATCGACGTTATCATGGTCGCTCCTAAGGCTCCTGGTCATACCGTCCGTGGTACATACCAGCAAGGTGGTGGTGTGCCTCACCTAGTTGCTGTATACCAAGACGTATCTGGTGCAGCGCGTGATATCGCTTTGTCTTACGCCAGTGCTAACGGTGGTGGTCGTGCTGGTATTATCGAAACCAACTTCCGCGAAGAAACCGAAACCGACTTGTTTGGTGAGCAGGCCGTTCTATGTGGTGGTGCTGTTGAGTTGATCAAAGCCGGTTTTGATACCTTGGTTGAAGCTGGCTATGCACCTGAAATGGCTTACTTCGAGTGCTTGCACGAATTGAAACTTATCGTAGACCTGATCTACGAGGGTGGTATTGCCAACATGAACTACTCCATTTCCAATAACGCGGAATACGGTGAGTACGTGACAGGTCCACGCATTGTGACCGATGCAACACGTCAAGCGATGCGCGAATGTTTGGCTGACATCCAAAGCGGTGAGTATGCCAAAAACTTCATCTTGGAACACGCTGCAGGCGCACCTTCCATGACAGCTCGTCGTCGCATCAACGCTGAATCCCAGATCGAACAAGTGGGTTCACAGTTGCGCGCCATGATGCCTTGGATTGCTGCAAACAAGCTTGTAGACCAAAGCAAAAACTAATCTGTTTTTATACAGATAGAGTTGATGTATAGAAGCCTCTGCCACTTTTTAGTGGCAGAGGCTTTTTTCTGGGTTATGCTACTCATAGAGTTAAAATAGGTGGACGAGTGGTTCACTTTCTTTTTGTGATGATTTTATAAATGGATTTATATGCCTTCGTTACCTTCTGACGAAAAACGTAATCGTGGTATTTATCTATTACCCAACGCTTTTACTACTGCTAATTTGTTTGCAGGCTTTTATGCCGTCGTGCAGGCCATGAACGGGCGTTTTGAGATTGCTGCTATCGCTATATTTTTAGCGATGGTTTTTGATGGCATGGATGGAAGAGTTGCGCGTTTAACCAACACCCAGTCTGCTTTTGGCGAGCAATATGACTCCATGGCGGATATTATTTCCTTTGGGGTGGCGCCGGCTTTTGTCATGTATGTATGGGCCTTGCAAGACTTAGGCCGATGGGGTTGGCTGGCTGCCTTTGTGTTTGTGGTTGGTGCCGCCTTACGCCTGGCGCGTTTCAATACCAATATTGCGGTAGTAGACAAGCGCTTTTTCCAAGGCCTACCCAGCCCAGCTGCGGCGGCATTGATTGCTGGGTTTGTGTGGCTGGCTGTGGATAATAAACTCAACATTGCGGCTACGCCACTATCTTGGACGGCATTTGCCCTGACGATTTATGCTGGGGTGGCAATGGTGTCTAATGCGCCGTTTTATAGCGGAAAATCCTTTGCCTTAGGTCGTAGTGTCCCCTTTTGGGTCATGCTGCTCTTTGTGTTGTTGTTTGTGTTTGTCTCAAGCAACCCACCCTTAGTGTTATTTAGCTTGTTTGTTTTATACGGGCTGTCTGGTTGGGTGGTGATGGTGTGGCGCTGGCGCAAAGCCCGGCGCTTAAGCCATCAGCGCAAGCAAGAGCTGTAATTTAACATGTGTATGCTTTGCGCTTAATTCATTAGCCTAATCATAAAGCACCTTAAGCAGCGGAAATACGCTCCGCTTCTTAAGGTGTTTTTTTTAAGATTTCACCATCGTGAGTGAACTTAAACCAAGAGCGGAAATATGCTCCGTTTATTAAGGTGCTTTTTTATGTGCGCGGGTTTTAGCAATTATTTGATTTTACGGGGTTGGCGAACAAAAATTTGCCTAAAAGGGGCGAAAAGCCTCCCACTGCTCTGTCTTTAAGAGATCGGGTGCGGGGTGGAAGTGTTGCACGATCTCGTTCTTATTGAAATACACATGCATTAATGAGTCCCAAGCACTGTTTTGTTTGTATCGGTAGGTCCAAACTTGCATTTTAACCCCTTTGTACGGCGTGATATCTTGTTCCGCAGGTGGGCCAAAATGGCACCAAACACGTTCTTTGCTCCACTGACCCTGACGTAATAGATCGAACTCGGCATCGGTCAGCACCTGCCGACTGGAAATTAAGTGCTGGTTTTTATCAGTGTCTACCGCCCAGGCGAATTGCCCAAACGGTTGAGAGGTCCAGATGAATCGAGTGGGGTTGTTTGTTGGACAGGCGACGTTGGCTGGGCCAAATTGTTGTTGTATTTCAGATAAAGGGGTACCTATAGGGACATCGGTCAAGGTGGAGCATGCGCCTAGGGATAAACAAAGCAGAGTGCTAATACTAAGATGGCGTAACATAACAGCTCCTACAAAATTGAGTGGTAGTATTGAGTATAGAATTTGTTGAGTGATTAGGGAGTTTTGTTGTTGGAATAACAAAGCTATCGGATTTTTATTTGAAATCAGTTATAATCATCGGATTGACGGCCCAAAACATTGGGGCGTTTATTTATTGCACGTCAGGGCATACTCAGCCCTGTCGCATGTTTTCTGAGGTTATACAATGTCTGGTACAAATATCAACAAAGCCGAAGTCGTTGAAAAATTTCAACGTGCTCAAGGCGATACAGGTTCTCCTGAAGTCCAAGTTGCACTATTAACTGCACGCATTAACGTGTTAACTGATCACTTCAAGAACCACAAAAAAGATCATCACTCACGCCGTGGTCTATTACGTATGGTTAGCCGTCGTCGTAAATTGCTCGACTACTTAAAAGACCGCAAACCTGATGCTTACCGCGACCTAATCGAAAAACTCGGTCTGCGTAAGTGATTCACGGGCATTGCCCCGCGATTCAGCCGTGCATGGTGCGAACTTTGCTTCGCATGTGCGCGGCTTTTTTATTGTAAGGATATATCCTAATGTTCAACAAAGTGACAAAGTCATTTCAGTATGGACAGCACCAAGTTGTAATCGAAACAGGCGAGATTGCTCGCCAAGCTTCCGGTGCTGTTCTCGTCTCTGTCGAAGACACCGTTATTCTGGCCACTGTAGTTGGTGCTAAAACAGCAAAAACAGGTCAAAACTTTTTTCCTCTAACCGTTGATTACGTTGAGAAAACCTATTCCGCCGGTCGTATCCCTGGTGGTTTTTTCAAGCGCGAAGGTAAACCTTCCGATCGTGAAACACTAACTGCACGTTTAATCGACCGCCCATTGCGTCCATTGTTCCCCGAAGGTTTTTACAATGACGTACAGATTATTATTCACGTATTGTCAGTAAACCCAGAGATCAATCCTGATATCCCAGCACTGATCGGTGCTTCAGCCGCTCTGGCCGTTTCTGGTATTCCATTCAATGGGCCTGTTGGCGCTGCACGTGTGGGTTACCTCAATAACGAATATGTATTGAACCCATCCTCCTCGCAGACACAAGAATCCGCTTTGGATCTAGTGGTTGCTGGTACCGAGGCCGCTGTGTTGATGGTTGAATCTCAGGCCGAACAGCTTTCCGAGGACGTCATGTTGGGTGCGATTGCTTATGGCCACGAGCAAATGCAAGCGGCTATCAATGCGATCAATGAATTGGTCGAAGAGGCCGGTAAGCCCGAGTGGGATTGGCAGCCTCCAGCAGCCAACGATGCGTTGATTGCTGCGATCAAAGAGACAGCGTTTGAAGACCTTCAAGCCGCCTATCAAATTCGTCAAAAACAAGCGCGTACTGATGCGTTGAAAGCGGTCTACAATAAAGTTCACCAGACTTTGGCTGATAAAGCCGAAGCCGAAGGTACTGACAAGGTGGATGCGGTTGAAGTCGATAACATTATGTTTGACTTCGAAAGCGAAATTGTTCGCGGCCAAATCCTAAATGGCGAACCTCGTATTGACGGTCGTGACACACGCACTGTACGTCCGATTGAGATTCGTCTAGGCGTCTTGCCACGTGCTCACGGTAGTGCGTTGTTTACGCGTGGTGAAACACAGGCTTTGGTTGTGACCACCTTGGGTACCAAACAAGACGAGCAGATCATTGACTCCGTATTAGGCGACTCACGCGATCGCTTTATGTTGCATTACAACTTCCCTCCATTTGCTACAGGCGAAGCAGGTCGTTTTGGTGCGCCAAAACGTCGCGAGATCGGTCACGGTAACTTGGCTAAACGTGCTTTGTCACCGTTGTTGCCAACACCCGAAGATTTCCAGTACTCCCTACGTGTGGTTTCGGAAATTACTGAGTCTAACGGTTCTTCCTCCATGGCATCTGTGTGTGGTGGCTCCTTAGCTATGATGGATGCGGGTGTGCCGATGGCAGATCACGTGGCTGGTGTAGCAATGGGTCTGATCAAAGAGGGTGGTAAATTTGCAGTCCTAACAGATATCTTGGGTGATGAAGATCACCTAGGTGACATGGACTTCAAAGTAGCAGGTACCAAAGATGGTGTCACAGCGCTACAGATGGACATCAAAATCCAAGGTATTACCACAGAAATCATGCAGGTTGCTTTGGCTCAAGCCAAAGAAGGCCGTATGCATATCCTAGGTCGCATGCAAGAAGCCCTAGACGGTTCTCGCACAGAGCTATCCGCTTTTGCGCCACGTATGTTGACTGTAAAAATCAACGCCGACAAGATTCGTGACGTAATTGGTAAAGGTGGCGCTACGATTCGCAGCCTAACCGAAGAGACCGGTACTCAGATTGATATTGGTGACGACGGTACGATTACGATCTCTAGCGCAGACTTGGATAAAGCCCAAGAAGCAGAGCGTCGTATTAAAGAGTTGACCGCAGAGGTTGAAGTCGGCCAAGAATACGAAGGTCCTATCGTTCGCGTATTGGATTTCGGTGCGATTGTTCAGGTCTTGCCAGGTAAAGATGGCTTGCTACATATTTCTGAAATCGCAAACTACCGCATTAATAACATTAATGATGTGGTTTCGGTTGGTCAGATTGTGCGCGTTAAAGTGATCGAAGCGGATGACAAAGGTCGTTTGCGTCTTTCCATGAAAGCCATTGGTGGCATTGAAGCCCAAGGTGGTCCACAAGCCCCAACAGAAAACTAATCATTTGATTTATTAATGATCAGTAAAGCCCCATGATTTTTCGTGGGGCTTTTTGTTTTGATGGTGTTTGGGGTAGGCCGTTCTTGGCTTGAATCAAAGAGATGAGTTGACCGTATCTTGATAGATCTGGATAGGTAATGGTTTAGGGGTTTCTGCTTAGAGCTTGTTGTGCGTATGTGACGCTTTACAAAACTCAATGACACCTGGGACTTTCGCCCTAAAGTGGCGATGATTTTCTGACGGATCTATGGCTTTAGGCGCTGGGAGAGTCATGACTTGGACATTCTCGTTTTTGGCTTGGTTCGTAGTAATAATTAAGCGAATTGCCAAAAGGTGTGTTTTGAAAGCGCGCCTGTAGACGATGGTGAGGAGTGACAGCGAACAACGAAAAAGCCCTGTCAGGCGTGAACCTAACAGGGCTTTTGAATTTTGGTGCATCCACCCGGAATCGAACCGGGACGAACTTTCGTTCGAGGGATTTTAAGTCCCTTGCGTCTACCTATTCCGCCATGGATGCGGCGTCGTGTTGGTGTGGTTGGCGGAAGCGGTGAGATTCGAACTCACGGATGGGTTACCCCATCGCTGGTTTTCAAGACCAGTCCATTCAACCACTCTGGCACGCTTCCATTTGGTGCCACAAAAACACTATTTTTAGCTGTTAAGGTAAAATCCTGTAACTGCCAAAAAAGCTATATTAACCTAATAAATATAAATTGTCACGCCCTTTCATGAAAAAGACGCTAAATGACATGGAACGAATGCCTTACAATGGGTAAAACCTATTAAAACGGAGAAAACAATGACTCAAACGATGCTTGCAGTAGAGGTCACCACGCCTGGTGGCCCAGAGGTGCTAAAAGCGGTACAGCGACCAATGCCTACGCCGGGGGCTGGGCAGGTGTTGATCAAAGTGGAAGCGGCAGGGATAAATAGACCTGACGTCTTTCAGCGTAAAGGGCACTATCCTCCACCTGCTGGCGCCTCAGATTTACCAGGCCTAGAAGTAGCAGGGACCATTGTTGGTGGAGATCTTTCCAACTCTTCGTTTCAGTTAGGCGATGCAGTGTGCGCGTTATTACCTGGTGGCGGCTATGCCGAATACGCTATTGCTGAAGTTGGACACTGCTTGCCCGTGCCCACCGGTTTTACCATGGTAGAGGCAGCAGGCATCCCCGAAACCTTTTTCACGGTTTATAGCAATGTATGGATGCGAGGCCAGCTACAAGAAGGCGAGTCACTGTTGGTGCATGGTGGTGCGAGTGGTATAGGAACAACAGCTATCCAGTTGGCGGTGGCTAAGGGGCACACGGTTTTTGCAACCGCAGGCTCTGATGAGCGAGTCGCAGAGATAGAAAAACTGGGTGCTATTGGTATCAATTACAAAACACAGGCATTCGAAGAGGTAATTAAAGAGCGCACTAATAATAAAGGGGTGGATGTCATCCTTGATATGGTGGCAGGTGATTACATACGCCGCGATATCGACTGTCTGGCAGATGATGGTCGATTAGTATTAATCGCGTTGTTAGGTGGGGCCAAAGGCGAAGTCGATGCTGGGCAAATATTACGTCGGCGTTTGACTATTACTGGGTCCACGCTGCGTCCTAGACCGAATCAGTTCAAGACAAGTATTGCAGAATTGCTCTACAAAGACGTATGGCCTTTGTTAAATAAAGGTGTTGTAAAGCCGCTTGTTTACGCAACCTTCGAGCTAAGCCGAGCAGATCAGGCGCATGCATTGATGGATAGCGGCGAACAGGTGGGTAAAATTATTCTAACCGCCTAGGCATAGAGTAGGGCTGCGCGCTACAATGTGTGGTTTGTCCACGTGATTTGTGGTGTAGACCACACAGCTGGGTTTTTAATATGACTAAACAACGATTGGTAATGGGTAATTGGAAGATGAATGGCTCCTTGGCCTCTAATCAACAATTACTAGAGCAGCTTATCGCTAGCTTAGGCAGTGCCCACTCACATAGTGATGTGGTGGTATGTGCGCCATATCCCTACCTAGCTCAGTTACAGCAGATGTTAGCTAACTCTGCGGTTGAGTGGGGAGCTCAGAATCTTAGTGCGGAACCTCAAGGAGCATTTACTGGCGAGGTTTCTGCTCAAATGCTCAATGATTTTGCGTGTAAATGGGTTTTGGTTGGGCATTCGGAACGACGTGCCTTGTACGGTGAGACGGATGCGGATGTGCTGGCTAAAACCCAAGCCGCTCTCGATGCCGGTATTACGCCCGTAGTTTGTGTGGGTGAAACAGAAAGCGAACAGGCAGCAGGTCAAACAGAAAACGTGATTTTGCAACAACTGCAGTCCATATTAAAATTAGACTCGGCGTTGTTATCACGTATTGTGGTGGCTTACGAGCCGGTTTGGGCTATAGGCACAGGAAAAAGCGCAACGCCCGAACAAGCTCAGGCAGTGCATGCTTATATTAGACAGTTACTTGCACAACACAATGCACCCAAGGTGCGAATTCTATATGGCGGTAGTGTCAATGCTGCTAATGCGGCGGATTTGTTTTTGATGCCGGACATTGATGGGGCTTTGGTTGGTGGTGCTTCGCTACAAGCCGCCGATTTTTTATCTATAGCAGCCGCTTAAACGGCTCGGAGTGTATTTCATGGAATGGTTAACTTCCGTATTGCAGGCAGTTCAGGTAATTGCCTCGCTTTCTATCATTGGTTTGGTGCTTTTGCAGCAGGGTAAAGGCTCAGAAATGGGTTCTGCCTTTGGGGCTGGGGCTTCCGGTAGTGTGTTTGGTGCAGCAGGTGCAGCCAACTTTCTATCACGCATGACAAAATATGCGGCAATTGTGTTTTTTGCGGCAACAGGGGGTTTGGCTTGGACAGCTCACCATCCGATTCGAGTAGAAACTGAAAGCAGCATCATGCAGGGTTTTGAGTCTGTAATCCCAGGCTCTACATCAGCTCCTGTTGTTCCTGCGCCACAGGCCGGTAATGATATGAGCGTGCCTTCTGTTCCTGCTACTCCTGCTGTTCCGGCAGAAACCAAGGCGGATTAGAAAAACAAGTCAATTGGCGCAGCCCAGCCAAGGTGTTGTGCAATAACTACAAAAAGCACAGGTTAAGTGTGAAATAGCGCTAGAAATCTTTAGTTTTTTGTATGTTGTGATATAGTTTTAATCTTCGTTATCCGGTGCCTTGCGCCAGATAATGCCGACGTGGTGGAATTGGTAGACACGCTATCTTGAGGGGGTAGTGGCGAAAGCTATGCGAGTTCGATTCTCGCCGTCGGCACCAGGATTCTAAAACCGAGCCCAGCTCGGTTTTTTTATACTTGATTATTTATCCCGTTGCGGGCTTAAATAGAATTAACACTTCAGCCGCTATGGTCGAAGTGATGTTGATAAGGTTAAATTCTGTTGGAAGGTTAAAACAGGGTTTGAGCTAAAAAGCCAAAAGGCGCGATGTGGCACTAAAACCACTCTTTGTTGTTGTAAAGCAACGAAAAAACGCGAAAATGTAGGTTTTTTACCGCAAACCATAGCCAGCCAGCCTGAATTTTGCTGCAATAGCATCAACTTCCCATTGCGGAGTTAGAAAGAGCAGTAGCACACAATTGATTGTTGGGCTGCTCTGATTTACTCAAAAAATCCACGGAGATTTCACAAATGAAAAAGACTCTGCTCGCTGCTGCTC
>DUNB01000054.1 GCA_012839585.1 Alcaligenaceae bacterium
GACGCCATTAAGCGCTACAGGCATCACCGATATGGTTGAACTTATCCTCGAGGCGAACCGCATTGGTGGTCGTCATGGCTTGGGTATGAGCGACCAGATTGAAAACCGCATTATCGAAGCCAAAAGCCGTGGTATCTACGAGGCTCCCGGCATGGCATTGTTGCATATCGCTTACGAGCGTTTGGTTACTGGTATCCACAACGAGGACACCATCGAGCAATACCGCATGAATGGCTTACGCTTAGGTCGTTTGTTGTACCAAGGCCGTTGGTTTGACCCACAAGCCATCATGTTGCGTGAAACCGCCCAGCGTTGGGTAGCTCGCGCCATCACAGGCGAGGTCACCATCGAATTACGTCGCGGTAACGATTACTCCATCATGAACACCGAGTCCGCTAATCTGACATATCGTCCAGAGCGCTTGACCATGGAAAAAGAGGGTGATGACACCTTTACTCCACGTGATCGTATCGGTCAGTTGACCATGCGCAACTTGGATATTGTGGATACCCGTGAAAAACTATTCACTTATAGCCAAGTGGGCTTGTTGGCCCCAGCTGATGGTGGTGCTATTCCACAGTTGAAAAAAGATAAATAAACCGATTGATTAATACGTCGTTAATCATCGACTGAACTAATGCGTTAATCGCTTTTTTCGAAAGCTTGGCGTATTGGAAAGTAAAAGACTGAGCCCGGTATAACACCAGGCTCAGTCTTTTTTTATTCGAGTTATGCTAGGGGCAGCTTATTGGATCTGAATTATGCCTGCTTTTATGCTGAGGCAGCTTGTTTGGCTGGAACTAGCTTAGGCCTTCATACTAGCTCACCTCTTTTCGATACGGGTTGGGTAGCCCTGCGTTGGGCTCAACGTGTAGGTGATAAGACTACTGTCTGGCTCTATAGCAGATGATTTTTTCGGTAGAACATAGAGCCTAACTACTAAAAAGACGGGGGCTTAATATTGAATGAGTAGCCAGAGAGGGATGCTGAAAGCCGCTAATAAAGTGCAGAGCGACATGGTAATAGCCACCAAGCGCCCGTCTCCGCCCATACGTACGGCTAATACATAGGTGGTAGAGGCAGTGGGTAGGGCGGCAAATAACAGCAGCATTTGCTGCTCTAAGGGGCTCAGAGGCATGAGCGCATTAATTACCAAGGCCGCTACCGGGCAGAGCAATAGCTTGATGACGATCATCCAGCTGACAAGCCGTTGTGAGCCCTGTAAGGCGTGCACAGAAAACGAAGCGCCCACACATATCAAGCCTAATGCTAACGCGCTAGAGCCCAGTCTAGACAGCGTTACGTCCACTGGGGCGGGCAAGGGAAATTCAGCTAGGTTCCAAGCTAAACCCGATAAGGTGCTTAAAATCAGGGGGTTTTTAAGCAAAGGCCCAAAAAGACTACTTTTGTTTTGTTGAGCCAAGGTAGATACGGCGGCGATATTGCCCAACGGTACGGCAACCACCGCAATCACGGCCATGGCACTGAGCGCTGCCTCGCCGCCTAGCGAACCCGCAATGGAAAAGGCCAGATACGAATTAAAACGATAAGAACACTGAGCGATGGAAGCGTGGCGCAGGCGATCAGGCTTTAAAATAGGCAGCGCTAAAAAAGCGAGCGCCACACCGGACAAAATGACTAACGCCGTGGCTAGCCCTAAGGTAGAGATTTGCTGTAGGCTAAGTTGGCTTTTGGCCATTGATGAAAACAGCAATGAGGGGAATAAGACGTAATACACCAGTTTTTCTGCACCGGTGAAAAAATCACTGGGTAAAAAACGCCAACGTAATAATAGCAATCCTAAGGCCATTAATAAAAAATCGGGCAAGATTAAAAAAAAGGTTGAGGCCATAGGATTAAAAGAAAGTAGATGAAAAAAACACCCCAATAACCTAAATAGATGATTGGGGTGTGGATACCAAACAAATAAGGGTTATTTGTCGAGTTTGCCTAAAAGCAAAAATTCCATCAAGGCTTTTTGGACGTGCATACGGTTTTCTGCCTCGTCCCAAACCACACTTTGTGGTCCATCGATCACATCGGCGGTGACCTCCTCGCCACGGTGTGCTGGTAAGCAATGCATAAATAGCGCATCTTTAGTTACCAGCACACCGTGGCGAGGAGGTCACCGCCGATGTGATCGATGGACCACAAAGTGTGGTTTGGGACGAGGCAGAAAACCGTATGCACGTCC
>DUNB01000055.1 GCA_012839585.1 Alcaligenaceae bacterium
ATAAATCAATCATATTCAGATCTATGAAGAAAAACAATGACTTTAGGCGCGGTAGACACTGTGTTTTTGTCATACTCGTCTATCTGGTTTTTGTGACCAAATAGCGCCGTAGTGTGTTCACAAAAGCCATTTTGGACGACCTTCAGGAGATTTTCGCTAGACAGCGTTGCCGTCCGCGCTATTTTTCCTCGCCCTAAACGACGAGGCTTTCCGCGCATTTTGGTAATCAAACACAGCGTCTGCAACCCAGACATCACTGTCATACACTACCATCACCATCCCCCTCTTTAAAGGAGACTTCAGTGAAAAAAGTGGCATTTATTGGCTTAGGCATCATGGGTGTACCCATGTGCTTGCACCTACTCAAAGGTGGCCATCCCGTTTTCAGTTATACCCGCAGTCAAACACACCCGAGCATTCCTGAGGCTGGCGCAACGGTTTGCACTAGTCCGCGCGCTGCGGCCGAACAAGCTGACATCATTATTATGATCGTGAATGATACGCCTAACGTAGAGCAAGTGCTCTTTGGTGACGGTGGTGTGATTGAGGCTGATTTACACGGCAAGATCATTGTGGACATGAGTACCATTTCACCGGTGGCCACCAAAGACTTTGCCGCCAAAATTATCGCGGCAGGCGGTGACTATTTGGATGCGCCCGTTTCCGGCGGTGATGTGGGAGCCCAGGCGGGTTCCTTAAGCATTATGGTCGGTGGTTCCGAAACAGCCTATCAGCAAGTCTTACCGCTGTTTCAGCTCATGGGGCAAAACATTACCCATATTGGTGATGTGGGTTCAGGTCAAATCACCAAAATGGCGAACCAAGTCATTGTGGCCCAAAGCATACAAGCCGTTGCTGAAGCCCTGCTCTTAGCATCTAAAGCGGGAGCCGACCCAGAAAAAGTCCGTCAAGCCTTGATGGGCGGTTTTGCTAACTCTCGTATTTTAGAAATTCATGGCAAACGCATGACCTCTGGCTTTTTCGAGCCGGGCTTTAAAGTGAATTTGCACCAAAAAGACATCACAAGCGCTTTGAATACCGCGCGCGAGCTAGGTGTACCCTTGCCTGGTGCGGCTCTCTTTCAGCAGTTACTCAGTAGTTGCATGGCACAAGGAGGAGCAGATTGGGATCACTCTGCCGTGATTAAAGTGCTAGAGCAAGCGGCGAATCATTCCATCCGCAACTAGCGTCCTGATAGGCTGATGCAAATGTGCAACACTTAAGCTCGTAGTCTAAAGTACGTTTGCAATAGGCAAAAAAAAACCCGAGATCAAAAGATCTCGGGCAAATCCACCAAAGGAGGAGGGTGGAGGAGACAACTGGGGCATGTTGGGCTACAAAGGGTTTTCCCGAGCCTGAGCAATACATAAGGGTTATTCCCGTTGCGTTGCTGCTCAACATCCAATAACTGAAGTATAGACCTTGTTTTTGTGCAATGCAAGATCTACTACCCTTTTTAAGCACATATTGTGGTTTTAGCGCAAAAAGTTCTCGCGAAAAGCAAAAAAGTCTTTAGGCATTTACCCTAAATCACCATTTGTAGGCCGTAGTGGTCATCACCTTAGACATCATGCGCATTGCCGTTTTAATGGGTAAGGGCAAATTATGAGCCCCGTGGTCCTCTGCCGTGGTTCGATGCGCAATTTCATCCACGCGCATCTGATCCACAATTTTACGAGAACGGGTATCAGCTGCGGGCAAAGAGCTCAGGTGTTCCTCTAGATGCTTTTCCACCTGTCGCTCGGTTTCAGCCATAAAACCTAGGTTGTACGGTGTGCCTGCACGACTGGCCACCACACCCAGGCCTAAAGAGGCTGCATACCAGAACGGATTAAAAATACTGGGGCGACTGCCTAATTCTTTAAGACGATCATCACACCAAACCAAATGATCGACCTCTTCGGCAGAGGCTTGATACAACAGGTTTTTAATGGTCTCGTCTTTGACCATCAAAGCCTGCCCACGATATAGGGCCTGTGCGCAGATCTCACCCACGTGGTTCACACGCATTAATCCAGCCGCGTGTTTAGTTTCTGCAGCGCTTAAACTGTCGTCTTGTTGAGACAAGGGTCTACCCGCTGGATTAGGACGAGCGGCTTGCGCTGAGCGACTCAACACATGTAAGGCATGCCCTACCTCGGTCAAAACGCTATCAAATAGCGATGGCCGGCGCTCTAATTTAGGTTGACGCTCTCGTTTGGCGGCAACGGGGGGATCGTATTGGATATCTGTGGTCATAGAGAATTCTCTCTTAAGGGCGTGTTCGTGTCTTAGCCTAAAAGGGGCTACGTTTGTTTTGACATGGATTGCTCTACAATAGGACTATTGTAAGCCAAGCCTGCTTTTCTGCTTTGGCCTAAATCATCACAAAGGATTAACCCTCGTCAATAACCCCGCCCTAAAGGGCGAGGCATGTCAGATTACCTCTGAGTATGCCTAGATTGACCAGACTAAGCGCTGTTAGGGCGCTACGTTGACGTTACGTTCAAGACGCACCGTGGAATGCTTCCTCAGTTCCACGCTCTGTAAGCGATAGCCGCAGACACGCCAAGGGTAGGCACGAAACGGGCTATTGCATGGGGCTTTTCGCACCTAGCGGGACGTCAACCTTGTCGAGGGGAGCGAGGCGTAAGCCTCCGTCACAAGGCCCGTAAGGGCAATTATTTGGAGAAAATAGCCATGGCTGTTTTTGTAGTGGATAGACATCAAGCGCCGCTCATGCCGTGCTCTGAAAAGCGAGCCCGACTGCTGTTGGCGCGAGGGCGAGCAAGGGTGCATCGATTGATTCCCTTTACGATTCGTTTGATTGACAGAGAGGTGGCGCAAAGTGAGTTACAACCGTTAGAGCTTAAAATTGATCCTGGCAGTAAAACATCAGGGCTGGCGTTGGTTCGCAAGAGCGAATCGGTTCACGCGGAAACTGGCGAGATGACCGCTACCGCTCACGTACTAAATCTGTTCGAGTTGATACACCGAGGGTTTCAAATCAGCAACGCATTGTCCGCACGGCGTCAAATGCGCCGTCGCCGTCGTAGTGCCAACTTACGCTACCGTGCGCCTCGATTTCTCAATCGAAAAAACAAGGGTAAAGGGTGGCTCGCGCCGAGTTTGCAGCATCGAATCGATACCACATTATCTTGGGTTGCTCGACTGAGAAAGTACGCCCCGATCACTGGTTTGGCGCAAGAGCTGGTTCGTTTTGATATGCAGCAACTTGAAAATCCTGAGATAACAGGCGTGGAATACCAGCAAGGCGAACTCGCGGGGTACGAAGTGCGGGAGTATCTGCTCGAAAAATGGCAGCGAAAATGCGCGTATTGCGATGCGTCTGAGGTGCCACTGCAAATCGAGCATATTCATCCAAAAGCGTGTGGCGGCTCGGACCGTATCAGCAACTTAACGCTCGCGTGTGCGCCGTGTAATTTAAGGAAAGCGGCTCAAGATGCCTCTGTATTTTTAACAAACGACCCTACTCGACTAGCTCGAACTCAAGCCCAATCAAAGCGTCCTCTGCGGGATGCGGCAGCCGTTAACGCAACACGATGGATGCTCTTTAACGCACTCAAGGCAACCGACTTGCCGGTTCGCACCGGCTCAGGCGGTTTAACAAAATTCAACCGCGCTCGTTTAGGTATGCCAAAAACGCATGCCTTAGATGCCGTATGTGTCGGCCAAGTGAATCATGTTGAACAGTGGCAAAAGCCGACGTTAGAGATTAAGGCCACGGGGCGCGGCAGCTACCAGCGCACACGCCTCACCCGCTTTGGCTTCCCGCGAGGCTATTTAACGAGACAAAAGCGAATTCACGGCTTTCAGACGGGAGACATGATTAGAGCCATCGTCACCAAAGGCAAAAAGGTTGGCGAGTATATGGGTCGCGTTGCCGTTAGGGCATCAGGTAGCTTTAATATTCAAACCGCAGAGGGGCTAGTTCAAGGTATCAGCCATCGCTACTGCGTCCTTACTCAACGTAGCGATGGCTACGGATATTCACATAGATCGGATAGCTATTAATTATGGAGAAGCGAGAACAAAGGTTGGCTCCCGCCAACACGCTATCCCTCCCCGACCTAAAGGACGGGGTATCTCGCGCAACATCTTGATGAAATGTACCGTTAACTGGAATCACAATAACGGCATGTTATTTGTTGCTAGCACTGGCAGTGGTCACGTCACCGTTATGGACGGGGCCGTAGAAGGTGGCGGCAATGATAGCGCGCCACGTCCTATGGAAATGCTTTTAGCCGGTGCCGGCGGCTGTGCTGCTTATGATGTGGTGCTCATCTTAAAACGGGGCCGCCATGCAGTGACCGATTGTCAGGTAAACCTTAGCTCCGAGCGTGCCGAGACTGAACCCAAAGTGTTCACCAAAATTCATTTTGAATTCGTGGTGTCGGGCAAGGACCTGCCTGAAAATGCCGTAGAGCGTGCTGTTAAGCTGTCTCACGATAAATACTGCTCTGCCAGCGCCATGCTAGGCAAAACCGCTGAAATCACCTACAGCGTTGAAATCCGCAACGTCTAAACACGTGCGATCTGCTTTGACCAATCAAGGGATGACTGATGAAACAATATCTACAACTCTGCCAACGTATTATTGACGAGGGCGTCTGGGTAGATAATGAACGCACAGGCAAAAAATGCTTAACCGTCATTAATGCCGACCTAAGCTATGACGTCGGAGGCGGTGCATTCCCCTTAGTGACGACCAGACGTAGCTACTACAAATCTGCCATTGCAGAAATGCTGGGCTATATTCGTGGCTACGATAATGCCGCTGATTTCCGAAAAATCGGCACGCGCACCTGGGATGCCAACGCCAACGAAAACGAGGCTTGGCTCAATAACCCACACCGTAAAGGCACCGATGACTGTGGCTTTATTTATGGCAAGGTGGCCCGAGCCTTTCCTAAACCAGATGGCGGTCAGGTCGATCTTTTACAAAAGATCTACGACAACCTGCGTGCCGGCAAAGACGATAGAGGAGAAATTCTCACCTTTTATCATCCGGGAGCCTTTCATCTGGGTTGTTTAAGACCTTGCATGTATAGCCACCACTTCTCTTTGTTGGGTGACACCTTATATCTCAACAGCACACAACGTAGCTGCGATGTGCCCTTAGGGCTGAACTTTAATATGGTTCAGGTCTATGTGTTATTAGCGTTAATGGCGCAAATCACAGGGCATAAAGCCGGCATGGCTTACCACAAAATCGTCAATGCCCACATTTACGAGGATCAAGTTGAACTCATGAAAGAGGTGCAACTCAAGCGCGAGCCCTACCCCTCTCCTCGTCTGCTGATCAACCCCGATATCAAAACCCTTAAAGACGTAGAGACCTGGGTCACGGTTGATGATTTTCAGCTCGAAGGTTACCAATACCACGAGGCCATCGCTTATCCTTTCTCCGTTTAAACGCTGCGTCTACCGCACCTTTTACGAGCCGATTACATGACATCATCTACACAACTTCGCTTAGTCGTGGCTTACACCACCAATCGCTGCATAGGTAAAGGCAATGACATGCCTTGGCATTTGCCCAAAGACCTCGCGCACTTTAAGGCCGCCACGATGGGCATGCCCATTATTATGGGAAGAAAAACATGGGAGTCCATTGGTCGCCCCCTACCGGGTAGACCTAACCTGGTGATTAGCCGTAATGCTGACTACCAGGCCCCAGGCGCAACGGTTTACCCCAGTTTAGATGCCGCGCTTGCTGCCTGCTCCGGGGTTGAAAAAGCCTGCATTATTGGTGGCGAACAAATTTTTAAATTGGCATTGGAGATCGCTCACGAGCTTATCGCTACGGAAATTCATGCCCACATCGAAGGCGATGCGTTCTTTCCAGAGCTCCCCGCCGGTTGGGTAGAATCACAGCGCGAGCCTCAGCCCGAAGAAAATGGGTTGCGCTATGATTTTGTGGTCTACACCAATGATCGCACTACGGCCTAATCTAGGCCCTTTTACTCACTTCTGGACTGCTAGGCTTTAGGCGTATTTTTAGGTTTTTATTATGAGCATCACTATTCAAAGCAAACTCCCTCATCTGCGTCCCAACATATTTACCTATATGTCGGTTCTCGCCGCACAACACAAAGCCGTTAACTTAGCCCAAGGCTTTCCTGACTTTGGTAGCGACCCGGCTTTGTTGGATTTATTGAATCACTATGCTCAAAAAGGTATGAACCAGTACGCCCCCGGCATTGGCCTACCCGCACTACGTGAGCAAATCAGCGAGTACCTGTTTCGCCGGGATCAATCCCGCTACCACGCGGATAATGAAATTACGGTGACAGTCGGTGCGACCGAGGCGCTTTTTTGCTGTATTAGCGCCTTTGTGGGCCCAGGCGACGAGGCCATTATTCTAGAGCCAGCCTATGACACCTACGAACCCACTATCGAATTGGTAGGCGGCGTGGTCAAACGTGTGCAACTCAAAGCACCTGAATTCCAGGTGGATTGGGATCAACTCAAACAGCAAATCAGCCCCAAAACAGCGGTGATTATTCTTAATACTCCGCACAACCCGAGCGGCACCATTTTAAGTCGTGCCGACCTAGAGCAATTGGCCGCGTTAATTGCTGACACGAACATTGTAGTGATCAGTGACGAGGTCTACGCCGACATGGTCTTCGCGCCACAAAAGCACACCAGTGCCTCTGCTATTGCTGGGTTACGCGATCGCAGTGTGGTAATCGGATCCTTTGGTAAAAGCTTCCATATTACGGGCTGGAAAGCCGGTTTTTGCGCTGCCCCTGCTGTGTTGACCGATGAGCTACGCAAGATCCATAACCTCACTACCTTTTCTGTGCATACGCCTTCTCAGTTTGCTTTGGCTGAATTTATGAAAGACCCATCACACATAGACGGTGTCGCAGCGATGTATGCAGAAAAGAAAGCGTATTTTTTAGATGGTCTGCAAGGCTCCGCTTGGAAATTCCTGCCTAGCCAAGGCAGTTACTTTGTCACCGCCGACTATTCCGCCATCAGTGATCTCGACGATTTTGAGTTTTGCCATGTGTTGATCAAAGAACATGGCATCGGCGCGATTCCCTATAGCGCTTTTTATGCTGAAGCCCCGGCCGATCAACGTCTAATTCGTTTTTGTTTTGCCAAAAAGCCAGAAACCTTAGATCTAGCCATAAGCAAACTGTTGGCCGTGCGCTAGGCCTAACAAATCGTTCTGTGGAACGCTGCCTCGGCCTGATCAGCAGGATTATCCGCTAACAGATAAGCGCTCCACTTTAAAAAAGCCAGTCAAAAAATAGCCCCCAACACCAAGGATCCGTATCCAGTCTGTTGGGGGCTATTTTTCTTAAGATCTAGAACTAGCACAAAGCTAACGAGCCGTGTTGAGGTCGAATCGTTTAGGGGACGTATTCGTTAGGCTCGTTGGTAGACCTAATTAGGTATTTTCTTTCTGGTATTGCTCGGCGCTTAGCAGTTGTTCTAGGTCGGCCACATTATCCGCCTTCATCTTGAAAATCCACGACTCGTAAGGCTTTTCGTTTAGCTCTCCTGGCTCTGCTTCAAGCTGTTCATTAAATGCAGTCACTGTGCCAGCGATGGGGGCATAAATATCTGAGGCCGCTTTAACGGACTCGACCACCCCAGCTAAATCACCTGCAGCCAAGTGCACTCCGGTTTTAAAGTCGCCAACAAACACCAAATCACCGAGTTGCTCTTGAGCAAAATCGGTAATCCCCACCAATACCTCATCACCCTCTACCAACGCCCACTCATGCGAGGAGGCATAGCGTCTGTCTGTAGGTAATTGCATATTGTTATTCCCCTTGTAAAGCACGGCCGCAGGCCACGCCTGAAGCCCATGCCCATTGAAAATTATAACCACCAAGCCAACCCGTTACATCCACGGATTCGCCAATAAAATAAAGATTAGGATGAGCCCTAGAAGCCATGGTTTTTTGATTGAGGTCTTTGGTGTCCACCCCACCTCGCATGACTTCCGCTTTTTTATAGCCAGCCGTTCCGGTAGGCGTCAGCGTCCAATGGTGCAACGCCTGCCCTAGCTGACGTAACACCTTATCCGGCACATCGGCCATGCGTTGCTCCGCCACACCAGTAGGGATGGCTTGGGCCGCACCGATCCATTGCTCAACTAAACGTTTAGGCCAGAGGGTTGCTAAGTAATTGCCGAGCTGCTGTCTATTGCCTGATTTTTGCTCGATCAGTGTTTGGCTTAAATCCAGTCCGGGCGCCAAATTAATCGTGATGCTTTCACCGGGCTGCCAATAGCTGGAAATCTGTAAGATACCGGGTCCAGATAAGCCTCGATGCGTAAACAGCAAGTCCTCTAAGAAGGTGATTTTGGCTTTGCCCTTGGCCTGATTAGAAAGCTCTACCTCTGTGCTCACCCCACTGAGCGGCACAAAGTCCTGCCAAAAACCACCATCAAAGGTCAAAGGCACCAAAGCCGGTCTGGGCTCAATCACCTTTAAACCAAACTGACGAGCCAAACGTAAGGCAAAGTCTGTCGCACCTACCTGTGGTAGTGCCATACCGCCCGTTGCAATGACTAACTGTTTGCAGTGAATAGCGCCTGTATCCGTCGCCAGCGCATAGCCGCTGCCGGAGGCCTGTACAGACTGCACCGCACACGGCATACGCCAAGCCACATTGCCCTTGAGACATTCTTGGCGCAACAGCTGAATTATGGAGTCGCTGGAGTCATCACAAAACAACTGCCCTTTGTGTTTTTCATGCCAGGCAATGCCATAGCTTTCGACCAAACCCAAAAAATCAGCCGGTTTATACGCCGATAAAGCCGAACGACAAAAATTTGGATTTTGAGAAAGGAAATTTTGTGGCGTCGTCCCCGTATTAGTGAAGTTGCATCGCCCTCCACCTGATATACGGATTTTTTCACCCAGTTTTTTAGCGTGGTCAATGAGCACCACTTTTAAACCACGTTGTCCGGCAACGCTGGCTGCCATCATGCCGGCAGCGCCGGCACCAATGACAGCCACATCAAAATCTACAGCCATGGATTAGTCTTCACGTATACAGTCTACGTAATAACGCGGGTTACCATCGGGATCGATATCCTGCGCCAAACCATGCACATAGGTTTCAAAGCCTGGGAACTGAGCATTGAACTCACGCGCAAACTGCAAATAATCCACAATCATGCGGTTAAAGCGCTCACCCGGAATCAACAAAGGAATTCCTGGAGGATAAGGAGTTAATAGCACCCCGGTCACACGGCCTTCGAGCTCGTCAATATTGACACGTTCGACTTCGCGGTGAGCCATTTTGGCGTAGGCGTCTGATGGCTTCATCGCCGGCACCATATCACTGAGGTAGACCTCGGTGGTTAAGCGTGCCAAATCGTATTTTTTGTAGACCTCGTGAATTTGCTGACACAAATCACGCAAGCCTAAGCGGTCGTAGCCTGGGTGTGCCTTGCAGAAATCCGGCAAGATGCGCCAAAGCGGCTGGTTACGATCATAGTCATCTTTAAACTGCTGTAGCGCGGTTAACAGCGTATTCCAACGGCCTTTAGTAATACCGATGGTAAACAGGATAAAGAAGGAATACAGACCGGTTTTCTCAACCACCACGCCGTGTTCTGCTAGGTACTTAGAGACCAAGGCAGCAGGAATACCGGTTTCCGCGAAGGTACCCGAAATATCCAAACCGGGGGTGACCACGGTAGCTTTGATCGGATCCAACATGTTGAAGCCTTCGGCTAATTCGCCAAAGCCATGCCAACGATCATTGGATTTAAGAATCCAGTCTTCGCGGCTGCCGATGCCATCATTGACCAGTTTATCGGGACCCCAAACCTGGAACCACCAGTCATCCTTACCGTACTCCGAAGACACCTTGCGCATCGCACGACGGAAATCCAAGGCCTCTTTAATGCTTTCCTCTACTAAAGCTGTACCACCTGGAGGCTCCATCATGGCTGCTGCCACGTCACAAGACGCGATAATGGCGTACTGCGGAGAGGTGGAGGTGTGCATGAGGTAGGCTTCGTTAAAGATATTACGATCCAAAGCACGATTTTCTGCGTCTTGCACGGTAATCTGTGATGCCTGTGACAAACCCGCTAGCAGTTTGTGCGTAGAGTGCGTGGCATACACCATGGTGTTTTTGCTACGTGGGCGATTTGGGCCAATAGCATGCATGTCCTTGTAGAACTCATGGAAAGCCGCGTGCGGCAACCACGCCTCATCGAAGTGCAAGGTTTCAATGGTTTCACCCAAAGTGGCCTTGATGTCCTCTACGTTGTAAATCACCCCATCGTACGTACTTTGAGTCAGCGTTAAAATACGCGGAGTTTTGTTGGCGGCCTCGCGAGCAAAGGGGTTGGCCTCGATTTTGCGTTGGATGCTTTCAGGAGAGAACTCATCCAAAGGAATAGGACCAATAATCCCTAAGTGGTTACGCGTGGGGCGCAAAAACACCGGAATCGCGCCCGTCATGGTGATGGCGTGCAAAATGGATTTATGACAGTTACGATCCACCACCACAATATCGTTATTGGCTACGTTGGCGTGCCAGACGATTTTGTTCGAGGTAGAGGTACCATTCGTCACAAAGAAACAATGATCCGCATGGAAAATACGTGCCGCATTGGTTTCAGCCTCAGCCACTGGGCCGGTGTGATCCAACAACTGACCTAATTCATCCACCGCATTACACACGTCAGCACGTAGCATGTTCTCACCAAAGAACTGGTGGAACATTTGACCTACTGGGCTTTTCAAAAAAGCCACCCCACCGGAGTGTCCAGGACAGTGCCACGAATACGACCCATCCGAGGCGTATTTGACTAATTCGCGGAAAAAGGGTGGTGCTAAGCTGTCTAAATAGGAGCGTGCTTCGCGAATAATATGACGCGCCACAAATTCAGGCGTGTCCTCGAACATATGAATAAAACCATGTAGTTCGCGCAAAATATCATTAGGGATATGCTGCGAGGTACGGGTTTCACCATACAAATAAATCGGGATGTCCTCGTTCCGAAAACGGAGCTCACCAATAAAAGAGCGCAAGTTTTTAATTGCTGCCGCCACATCCTCTGGGGAGTCCTCATCGAACTCCTCGTCATCAATAGAGAGGATAAAGGCGCTGGCGCGGCTCTGTTGTTGCGCAAACGAGCTCAAATCACCGTAACTGGTCACACCGAGGACTTCTACGCCCTCGGCTTCGATCGCATCGGCTAAGGCTCTAACGCCTAAACCGGATGCATTTTCTGAACGAAAGTCCTCGTCAATAATGACGATAGGAAAACGAAATTTCATGCCGACTAGCTCCTAAGTGCGTGGCAAGGTGACACCCAACTGGCCTTGATATTTACCACCGCGGTCGCGATAAGAGACCTCGCAAACCTCGTCACCACCAAAGAACAACATCTGCGCGCAGCCTTCGCCCGCGTAAATTTTGGCTGGTAATGGAGTGGTATTAGAGAACTCTAAGGTAACATGCCCCTCCCATTCGGGTTCTAGGGGAGTCACATTTACAATAATGCCGCAACGAGCATAGGTGCTTTTACCCAAGCACACGGTCAACACGTCGCGCGGAATGCGAAAATACTCTACAGTGCGTGCAAGCGCAAAAGAGTTAGGTGGAATAATACACACATCACCTACAAAATCCACAAAAGATTTTTCATCAAAATTTTTGGGATCCACGATGGTGGAATTGATGTTAGTGAAGATCTTAAACTCATTAGCGCAGCGTACGTCGTAACCATAGCTGCTGGTACCATAGCTGACTATTTTTTGTCCATTAATGCTGCGCACTTGACCTGCTTCAAAAGGCTCGATCATGCCTTGTTCGGCTTGGCGACGAATCCAGCGATCACTTTTAATACTCATCTTATCCTCTTTTGAGCCTATTAATAAATTAATCTTTAGAAATCCAACGATAAATGAGTGCTAGCCCATTGACGGTGCCCACGCTGAGCTCAGCGGTTAAGCGACGCGTTAGCTTGTAACTCATTCTACCTACCGTTCCTGTATCTGATAAGGCCTGGCGCACACTGACGGTCAAGTCAGAAGTCAATCGTTTGCTGGCCTCGATAAAGCGACGTTCTACATCACTGATTTCGCTTTCTAGACTGCTCGCAGTACTGGAGGCAGGCAGGATACTCCCTGCGCCACCTAGCTCACCGGAGCGCATCGCCAGCTCATCAATGCCGAACTTGCGATAGAAAGGTTCACCATCACCTAAGAACGAGGTCCCTACAGAAAGCAATAGCGCCAAATCGCCACCGCTATCATCGGGGCCATGACCAAATAAAAGCCAAGACAGTTTTTCTAGCTCGGAGACCTCTGGCACGGAAATCAAATCAATACGAGGTTTACGAGCTGTGCCTCCTACCTTAACACCTGCCTCTACACTCAAGCCGGTGCGCAGCGCCTGAATATCTAAAATCGGACTGCCTATATCACCTTGGAAAGTAACGGTGCCTCGGCGCAATTGTAAGCGCTGTCCATACATTTCAATAGCACCACCGCGCGTATTTAGCGCTCCTAGTGCGGTGAGCTGCCCATCGTGCATCTGCAGATTCAACCGCCCCACCAAACCCGAGTTCACGCCATAACCCGTTAAATAGAAGCGAGGGCCTAAATCCACCTCTAGGCTCATGGTCATATTCATGGGGCCATCGCCTTCAGGCTTATCCTCTATGACGGGATCGGTAGAGCGAATCACCACAATATCCCCATCCACCGAAGGCAATCCACCGAGCATATCCAGGTTAAACCAACCCGCATCAGCAGTAA
Organism: Alcaligenaceae bacterium; assembly: GCA_012839585.1. Classification (GTDB taxonomy): domain Bacteria; phylum Pseudomonadota; class Gammaproteobacteria; order Burkholderiales; family Burkholderiaceae_B; genus Paenalcaligenes. Next base: position 12,756 of record DUNB01000055.1, read on the forward strand.
TTTTTCCGCTCAAGTTAATCTGAGGGAGCTCGGCTTTCATATTCAGATCACCTGACACCATGGCATAGCGGTCTGCGCGCTGCAACAGTGGGTAGCGGTGTAATTTCACATTGAAATCTCCGATATTGGTCTCTAGATCCCAATACCCCTGCAACAACAAACTGCCATTTTGTGCGTCATCTGCTTCGCGAATCCACGTGGCAGTACGCCACTCTTTGGGCTCTACGCGCAATTGGGCTGGGAAATAAAGTCGCTCCACCGTGAAACGGTTATTGTTTAGATTGGCTTTTAGGTTCCCATTTAACAGACGCACCCCATCATCCAAGCGCGTAATTCTTAAATTGTCTCCAGTGATATCACCTTGCGTTGTAAAACTACCGTCTGCGGTACTTTGTACCGTCACGTTAGCAACGAGCTCGCCACCTAGCTCTAGTTGATCTCGCAGAATCAAGTTGGTCCACGTCAAGTTATCCATGTGCGCGTTGACAACCAGTTCTTTGCGGTCTGCTGTGCGTATTTCAAAGCCATTCGCTTTGCTGTAGTAAATCGGACTAGTTCCTTTGGCCTTGATATAGCCCATTTTTTCTGTCTGTATGTCCACGTCGGCATTCAACATGCTGCGCCCGCCGGCTCCAGGAACGATGGTTAAGACAACCTCTGAATGTTTCAAACCCAAGGGAAAAGACGGCTCAGCCGGCACCAAAATATCGCCCGCTAAACGTTGGAGTTTGATGGTCCCTGACAACGCCTCTTTTAACGCCACGTCCCACGCTAACTGTAAGGAAAGGTCCTCTAAAACGGTGAGGTTTTCTCGTTTATCCACCACACCACCGCGCTTTTTCTTTTCCTTTTCCAGACCCAGTCTGTTCATTAGCTCATCGATGCGTTTGACTGAAATCGATACGGCCTCTGTTTGGCCTTTGGTACTAAATCCGGTCTGGTTTACCGTCGTGTAATCGTGCTGCACCTTAATCAAGGGTTCTTTATCGACCAAAGCCTGTATGGAAAAAGCGCCTACCTTTGCCGCGAATTCTTGTTCAGCAGCGGGCAGCAACACCTCGGCCGTAAAGGGTTGTTTGATACTGACACCTAAACCGGCATGGTCTGCTTGGATCTGTTGAATTTGGCCACGCCAGCTTGGCGTCGCGCTGTTCATATCCCAAACGCCTTGAACCGCCACATCGATATCTACAGGACCATTCCCTACTTTAGCCTGAGGGTCTGCGCCCTTGAGCACATGCTTGGCCTTGGCTTTGAGCTGGTGCTCAAACACGCTGCCACGCAGCTCGGCATCGAGGCTAGTAGCCCCGATTTGATCTAACCCTGGCCAGAGCTGTTGTAGCGCAGGCGCGTCTACCCCCAGCTTTAATACGCTTTCCGCTACGCCAAAGGCCCCTTTGGCAAGCAGATGGTTTGAGCCAACTCGCAGATCAATATCGCTGTTTTTAATGGTGTAAGCCTGCCAGATCTCCGGCACCGTTGATACGGTCAAACGAGAGACATCTACCATGGCATGTCCGCTCAGCGGCTGTTTATTCCAGCGACTGGTCTCACCGATCACAAGATTCAGGCTGGCTTGATCAAGCTGAGACGTAAACTGACTGAGCTGCGCAGAGTAATCACCTGAAAGCGTAATCGTAGCCGGCAGGTCTTTTTCTGGCAGCCACGCGCCTACATTAAAGTTTTGTGCCTGGATGGAACCGCTCACACTATCCAGAGAGGGGTCCTCGGCATGACGTTGCCAATCTAACTGAGCATCTACCGTGGATCCGTCAGGCAGGGCCAACGATACAGTGCTATCTCGTACTGGAAAAGACTGGGTTAGTTGCAGATTAGAGCTGATGTCCACATCCACGCCTTGGCCCGCTGCCACCACAGTGAGCAAGGCTTTTTCTAGAGAGCCTTCCCAATTCGCATTGGCATTGACCGCACACAGGGGCGCGTTAGGATCACGCAGTTCGGTGCCCGATGGCGTTTTTAAGTGGTCCGGCAAATACTGATCGAAGCAAAGTGGGCTATCCGCCTGATCGCTAGAGACCCGCGCACCGAGCTGCACCACGCTGTCCCAAGGTGCGGCAAACTGCGTGAGCTTTGCAGTGCCCTCGGTTTCCAGCCACATCTCGTTGTATCCTACCCGCGCAGATTCCAAACCAAGCCGTAACCCAGTCTGATCCAAATAGCCTGCTGCCCGCAGCTGTAATTGGCTCAGGTCCACAGGTAAGGTTTCACCTTGCTGCGAAAAGTGCAATTCGCCCAGTGCCAGCCGATCTATTCTCACCGTCACTGGTAGCTCAGGCATCACAAAGGGCTCGGCGTCTGGATCATCGGGTTTAGGTTCGCCATCCATCCATACAGCCACTCGACGTGCTGAGAGCTCTTTGATACGTAACTCTCGACTCTGCCACAGCTGAGGCCAGTCTACCTCTAGCTTGGCCCCGTCTACCTCGACCCGCATGTCATCAGGCAGCAATAAGCTGAGCCCTTCGAACTCTAGCCCACTCCATAGGCTTCCTTTTACGCCACGGCTTTGCCCTTCAAACTGCAGTGCTGCCGTATTCATGGCCCAGCGTGTTCCCGTCGGCGTGGCGACTAGCCAATACACAAAGCCTAAAACCACCAACACAAGAGTGAAAACAAGGGGGATGCCCCAAAAAACAAGCTGACGGAAGATGGATCGTAGCCGCATTAAAAAGCAATCCCTAAAGAGAAGTGCAAGCGAATATCACGTGTTTTTTGACCATAGGCCACATCCATGTAAAAAGGCCCCGCAGGAGTACGTACCGCAGCACCCACCCCATAGCCCCAATGAGGCTTTAGATCTTTAAAGGAATCTCCGGCGTCACCCACATCAACAAATACACTCATGCCATAAATGGAGTTAAAAAAATGCTGGTACTCGGCACTCAAAACGGCTAAGGTCGGAGCGCCTACCACCGCTTCGCCTCGAGCGCGACCTAAGCTGTAGTACTTATAGCCTCGAACTGAGCGAGCCCCACCGGTTCTGTAACCAAAACCCATGGGAATACGATCCGTATTGGGCCATACCTTGCCTACTTCGCCGCGCAACATAATCACATCATCTTTCCCAAGCGGAATCCATTGCTGCGCACGCAGCCCTGCGCGATAGAGTGTTTTTCTGCCTCCGCCCAAGGGATAACTGACCCCCAGATCCACGTCAAACAGGTTGCCCTCGCGCGGGTCATATTTATTATCCACATTACGACGCAGTACCTGCCAAACTGCCTCTACCGAAGTCCCGCGCCAGGCCTCACGCTCTCCTTTGACCTGGCTTTCTGACCAAACACCCATCAGACTCCATTGCGTCTCGTAGTCTGCACGGGTTTTAGTTTTAAACTGATAACGACTTTTAAGACCCACCGCGGCTCGTGTTTGCTTGAGCCCCTCTATGTCTTCGTGCTCATACAGCACACCGGCACTGTTTTGGAAGCCTTTATAGGTCGGTGGAAAGTGCACATCCGAGAAAAAGCGTTGGCGATTTTTATCCACGCCTAGACCGGTCTCTGTCCACACTGGCTGATTGAACACAATGTTTTGTCTATAGAGGAGCTCTAAACGGGGACCGTGATCACTGTCTACCCCAAGCGCGCCCGTGAACCGGCGTGCTGGCGCCTCGGTCACCCGTACCAAAACGGGTAGAACCACCTCATCGTCTTCGGTGATGACTTCACTGTCGGAGTTTTCCTCTAGGGTGACAAAAGCACCTCGGAAAAAGGTGGTGGACTGCAACGCCTGCTGCCATTCATCGAGCTTGTCTTGGTCGTAGGGCTCGCCCTCGGTGTATTTCACATAGCGCTGCACCAGCTTTTCTGGCACACGCTTTAGCCCTGTAGTATGCAGTTCGCCCATGCGTACACGTGGACCACTGCGCACTGCCAAATCCAAATCGGCGATATTCAAATCCGCGGTTACGGTGGCCTTAGTATGAGCAAATCGAGCGTAATAAAAGTCTTTGGATTTGACGCTTTGCAGCAACGTGCTCTTGGCATCAGACCAGTCTTTATTTAAAAAAAGGTCGCCTTCATTTAAAGACCAATTTTTCCGTATACCCTCTAGGCGTACACTAAACTCTGGTTCGGTAATTTGACCTGAAAAATCAATATTGACGGATTTAACGCGGGTCTGCTCGCCTGGTTCAATGATGATATCCCACGTCTCGCCCTCGAAGTCTTCACCGACCTCTAGGGTGACCACAGGGTCATAGTAGCCTTGGGTTTGCAACGCAGATAGCGTTGCCGCATGTGCGCGTCGCCGCAACCTAGAGATCTCGTCTAGATCTTGGTCCTCGGCCAAGCGCGTGATCGCTCCCACCGCACCATAGATGGCTTTGAGTGACTCCGGCCCCACCCCGCCCGGGTCAATAACGACCTCAGGGACGGAAATGTCCTGAGAGGCGTTTTGCGCCCACACAGATAAAGGCAAGCACGATAAAGCAGCAAGTAAAGCGCGCACACGCATGCAATATACCTATTTATTGAGTTACAAAGGACGCGGCACAACCTTAGGGCGTTGCCATGACGCATCCATCGGTAAACCCGCCACACGAGCAGCGACCTTGGTAGCGATCTCATGATAGAGACGTGCCTCGGGACTATCGGGTGCTGACACCACTGTGGGGCTACCCGAGTCGGTTTGTTCTCGGATGGACATGGCCAATGGTAAAGCGCCTAGCCATGGCACATTGTACTGTTCTGCCATATCACGACCACCGTGCTGACCAAAGATAGCCTCGGCATGACCGCAGTTGGTACAAATATGCATGGACATGTTTTCCACCACACCTAATACCGGTACATTAACCTGCTGGAACATTTTCAAGCCCTTTTTGGCATCGGCTAAAGCCATATCCTGAGGGGTAGTCACTACCACAGCCCCGACTAGAGGGATTTTTTGCGCCATGGTTAAGGCAATATCACCGGTTCCTGGGGGCATATCCACAATTAAATAATCCAAGTCGTGCCATGCCGTTTGAGTAATCAACTGCGTCAATGCTTGGGTTGCCATAGGACCACGCCAAATAGCAGGCGCATCGTCTTGCATCAGAAAACCCAGCGAGTTGGTTTGAATACCATGAGCCTCTAAGGGTTTCATGGATTTACCATCAATAGAGCGTGGGCGCTCGTTCAGTCCCAACATAATTGGCGCACTTGGACCATAGATATCCGCGTCTAACAGACCTACCTTAGCACCTTGCTGTGCCAAGGCTAAGGCCAAGTTCACCGATGTTGTACTTTTCCCTACGCCCCCTTTACCCGAGGCCACGGCAATGATATTGCGCACATTGGGGATAGGGCGCAAACTTTCTTGTACAGCGTGCGTTTCCACTTTTGCATATACCGTCAGCTTTACAACCTGTAACCCTAAGGCATTCATTTCCTCTTGAATTCGTTGCTTTAAGACCCCATCTGGATCATAAATGGGGTAAGACAGTGTTAAGCTTAATGTAAGCTCTGTGCCTTGCAGTTGTAATTTGCACGTCTCATCAGATACCTCAAGTTTTTTATGGGTATTCGGATCAATTACATTCGCTAAAGCAGCTAAAACCTGCTCATTATTTACACTCATTGGTAAAAAAGCCTTAAAAAATGACTAACACGCTATCAAGCATAGCGGATTAGAGGAATTAATTTCTTCAAAAAGTGTCATACACTCATATGAATACATTTAACCAGATTTTACGCTCGATCCTATTCTTTGTACTGACTCTTGTAGGGATGTTGATGGCAGTGGTGTTTATGGTGTCAACCGCCATCGCTGTTGCTATTTTATACATCGTTGCACGTATCAGTGGTCGCCCTTTTGCGATCAAATCCTACTGGGATCAGCGTCGACGCAGTCGAACCCGTCCTAACTTTACTCGCAAAGAGACCGCTAGCCCTACTGCTACACATCGCAGCACACAAAATGTAACCGACATAGAAATGCGCGAGATCCCGTAAAAAACTAACGATTTTACGCTGCATCTGCTATGCTTGCCTTGCTAGTCAAGGCATCACGTTTTGGTTTCGGCTGCTGCCTAACAGTCACATTTATTTACCATTTTGTTTATTGGCTCGCCTAGTGCGGGCTATTGCCCTTTATAGGTTTTAGATTTATGTCGCGCACGATATTCGTTACTACCGCACTCCCTTATGCCAACGGCTCCTTCCACATCGGACACATTATGGAATATATACAAGCCGATATCTGGGTGCGCTCTATGCGAATGTCCGGCCATACCGTTCATTTTGTTGGGGCGGATGATGTGCACGGTGCGCCCATCATGCTAAAAGCGCAAAACGAGGGCATTACTCCCGATGAGTTGGTCGCCCGCGTTGCGGCCGAGCGTCCTCAGTATTTAAATGGCTTTCACATTGCCTTTGATCACTGGCATCGTACTAACTCACCAGAAAACGTAGAGCTCTCGCAGTCCATTTACAAAAAACTCAAAGCCGCCGGCTTTATTGAGTCTCGTGTGATTGAGCAATTCTACGATCCGATCAAAGGCATGTTCCTGCCAGATCGCTACATCAAAGGCGAGTGCCCTTCTTGTGGCGCCAAAGAGCAATACGGCGATAGCTGTGAGGCCTGTAGCTCTGTCTACTCGCCTACCGATCTGATCAACCCTTACTCTACGCTCAGTAACGCTCGTCCAGAGCTACGCAGTTCAGAACACTTCTTCTTTAAGCTCTCTGACCCACGTTGCGTAGAGTTCCTCCAAGACTGGACCACAGGCACCGATCCTAATGGTCGCCCCCGCTTACAGTCCGAGGTATTAGGCAAAACACGCGAGTGGCTCAGCAACGAAGACGGTGAGGCCTCCTTATCCGACTGGGATATTTCCCGTGACGAACCGTATTTTGGTATTCCCATCCCTGACGCACCAGGCAAATACTTTTACGTCTGGCTCGATGCGCCGGTGGGTTACTTGGCCTCGCTCAAGTCCTACTGTAAAAAAGAAGGTTTAGATTTTGATGCCATCGTAGACCCCGAAGGCGATACCGAGCAGGTTCACTTCATTGGCAAAGACATTGTCTACTTCCACGCCTTGTTCTGGCCCGCCATGCTGAAATTCTCCGGTCGTAAAACACCGGACTCATTGCGTGTGCACGGTTTTATCACCCTAAGCGGTGAAAAAATGTCCAAGAGCCGTGGTACCGGAATTTCTCCCTTACGCTACTTAGAACTGGGCATGGACGCCGAGTGGATGCGTTACTACATTGCGGCAAAACTGAACTCGCATGTAGAGGACGTTGACTTTAACCCAGACGACTTCGTAGCACGTGTGAATAGCGACCTTGTGGGTAAATACGTCAACATCGCTAGCCGTGCCGCCAACTTTATTGGTAAGTTCTTTGATGGCCAGTTAGCCTACGTAGGCGACACCAGCGCGATGCAGAATGAATTTGCCGAGCTTGCTAAATCCACCAGCCTATTACTAGAAACCGGCGAGTACGGTCGTGCCGTGCGTCAAATCATGGCCCAGGCTGATAAAATCAACCAGGCCTTTGATAGCGCCCAACCTTGGGTTCTAGCCAAAGGCATTGCAGAGGCCTCTGACGAAACTAAAGCACAACTACAAGACATCTGTTCGCGTGCTCTGGCCGGCTTTAAGGCTTTGTCCGTCTTGCTTAACCCCATTGTGCCTACCCTCACCCATCGTGTGGCCACAGAGCTCTTTGGCTTAGACCGTAGCTTTGTGTGGGCTGACGCGGCAGAGCTCCCCACCTCCATTGCTCGCTTCAAACACCTACTACAACGTGTAGACAGCAAACAAATGGACGAGCTGCTTGAGCCTCCCGTCGAGGAAATCGAAACCCCCACACCCGGTGGCGAAGCCATTGCTGATACGATAGACTTCAAAGACTTTGCTAAAATCGACCTGCGTATTGCTAAAATTGTCGAATGTACCGAGGTCGAAGGTTCCGATAAGCTATTGCGTCTGATGCTCGATGTGGACGAAGGCCGCTTGCGCCAAGTCTTTTCTGGCATCAAATCTGTCTACAAACCTGAAGACCTAGTCGGTAAGCTCACCGTCTTAGTTGCCAACTTAGCACCGCGTAAAATGCGTTTTGGTGTCTCAGAAGGTATGGTCTTAGCGGCTAGTCACGCTAATGAAAAAGACAACCCTGGTCTCTACATTTTAGAGCCGCACAGCGGTGCCACCCCAGGCATGAGAATCAGCTAATACCTATTCTCATTCAAGGCACTAATTACGATTAGTGCCTTTTCTTTTAACTGTGGTTTTACCTCTTTTTTATTTTTAATTGTTGAGATAGCCCCATGGAAAAAATTCGTATCCAAGATACTGAGCGTACTATCGCTGCTTCTCGCTCCACCATGGTCAGCGTCGTCGTCAACCTCGTGTTGTCATTGCTGCAATTATTTATTGGTATTTTTGCAAAATCACAGGCCTTAGTCGCTGACGCCATTCACTCACTTTCCGACTTAATCTCTGATGGCATAGTCTTGTTGGCAAACAAACACAGTGCCAAAGAGCCCGATGCCGACCACCCCTATGGGCATCGACGTTTTGAAACGGCCGCCACCTTGGCCGTAGGAGTGATTTTGCTCTTAGTGGGTGCGGGTATGTTATGGAGCAGTTTTAAAAAGCTGCAAAACCCAAACCTCATAGAAACGGTGCATCTGATCGCCTTACCCGTAGCGGTGTTGGCGCTGATTTCCAAAGAACTGCTTTTCCGTTATTTGCTCGGTGTGGCCAAGCGTGTACGCTCGACCATGCTCGCCGCCAATGCCTGGCATGCTCGCTCTGACGCCGCCTCATCCTTGGTGGTCGCGGTTGCCATTGTGGCCAACGTGATGGGTCTGCCTATCGCTGATCCGCTGGCAGCGCTGGTAGTGGGCTCTATGGTCTTTAGAACTGGCTGGCGCTTTGCCATCGGTGCATTTAATGACCTGATGGATCAAGCCGTCGACGACGAAACCGAAGCCAAAATCAAAAAACTAATTTTAGAAACCCCAGGCGTGCACGGTTTACATGACCTAAAAACACGTAAATTAGGCGATATGATTTGGGTAGAGGTGGACTTAGAGATGGATGGCATGCTGACTATCCACGAAGGACACGACATTGCTGAAGCGGCCCGTAAGCGGGTAATGGATGCACTGCCTGTATTAGATATGATGACGCACTTTGATCCTGTGCAGATGTATAGAGAGGAAAAAGTGGCGTAACAGCCTAAATGGAGCGGGTGAAGGGAATCGAACCCTCGTATGCAGCTTGGGAAGCTGCCGTTCTACCATTGAACTACACCCGCATCAGATGCCTGCTAAAATAGGCATTTATTTCCTTCTAAGCTATGAATTATAGCGCAAAGCCCTTTAATTGCATCATGAATTCTGAAAAAAATACCAAAGACTTCGGTCACATCAAAAGTTTTGTGTCGCATCGTGCCCACATGACGCCTAGCCAAAAAGAGGCTTTTGACCGTTTGATGCCTGTTTGGGGCATTCCCTACGAGCCCAAAACCTTAGATTTACAGGCGACCTATCAACGCACCGCGCCGACTATCTTAGAAATTGGTTTTGGCATGGGAGAAACCACCCTAAAAATTGCTCAGGCTCGCCCCGAGGACAATTTTTTAGGGGTAGAGGTATTCCCTTCTGGCGTGGGTGCTTTGTTAAGACGCATCGATGACCATCAAACAAAAAACATCCGTATTATTCAGCACGATGCCGTAGAGGTCGTGCGCGATATGATCTTGCCTGCCACCTTGGCGGGTGTGCATATTTACTTCCCTGACCCTTGGCCCAAAAAGCGTCACCATAAACGACGCCTCATTCAGCCGCCGTTTATCCAATTACTTGCTTCCCGTCTGGCTCCTGGTGCTTATATTCACTGCGCTACAGATTGGGAAAACTACGCTGAACAAATGCTAGAGGTCTTATCCAGCTGCGAACTGCTCTCAAACAAACACGAGGGATTTGCTCCGCGCCCGGATTACCGTCCTCAAACTAAATTTGAAACCCGAGGATTAAACTTAGGTCATGGTGTATGGGATCTTATCTTTACGCGTAACGACCAACCCAACCCAGAAACACTTTTATTGGAGAGATAATTGCAAATTGTTTTAAATGGCGAGCAGCGTGACTGCAGCGCCCAAACGGTATTTGATCTTATTTCTGAACTTGGCTATGTGGGCAAACGTATTGCCGTAGAGCTCAATGGCGAAATTGTGCCCAAAAGCCAGCACGAAGCCACCGCACTGAACAACGGCGATCAACTCGAGATTGTCGTGGCAGTTGGTGGGGGCTAAAGCCTTAGCTCTAACAATAGTTAACAATAATTCCGTTACAAGTCACATTTAGCTCTGCATAATAGATCTGTAGCTCTCTTAGCTAATAAATCGATCAACGAATAGGAGTTCATATGAGCGTTTTTAGTTTCTTAAAAAATGTAGGCGCCAAAATCATGGGTAGCAGCGACACCACTGCCGCTACACCGGATGAGCTAAAAAAGGAATTAGCTAAACACAACCTGGATGCGGATGGCATCGAAGTGAACGTAGACGGCGACAAAGTCACCGTAACCGGTCCTGCCGCCTCTACAGAGCAAGCGGAAAAAATTGTGTTGGCCTTAGGTAACACCATGGGTGTATCGGCGGTAGAGAACAAGCTCGATGTAGCTCAACCCAGCACCGAAGCCCGTATGTACACCGTTAAATCGGGCGACACCTTATGGAAAATCGCTGAAGAAATGTATGGCAAAGGCAATGGTGCTAAATACAACGTCATTTTTGAAGCTAACACGCCCATGTTGAGCCATCCCGATAAAATCTACCCTGGGCAGGTTCTACGTATCCCTGAGCTAGGCTAAACGCAGTCGTTAACTCAGCCATAAAAAAGAGCGGGCATTGCCCGCTCTTTTTGCGTTGGAAGTCCGTCTCTTTGTTTAACGACGACGTTTACCCTTACCTTTGCCCTTGCCACCACGACCACCGCCGCCTAGCATGCCACCTAAGCCACTCATCATGCCGCCTAGACCACCACCTCCCATGCCGCCGGCAAGACCGCCTAGGCCGCCCATACCGCCCATAGCGCGCATCATCTTGGCCATACCACCGCCTTTCATCTTTTTCATCACGCCTTGCATTTGTTCAAACTGTTTGAGCAGTTGGTTGACCTCTTGGATAGGTACACCCGATCCCATGGCAATACGACGTTTACGGGAGGCTTTGATGAGTTCAGGTTTGGCACGTTCGGCCGGTGTCATCGCGTTGATGATGCCTTCGGTGCGACGTAGCTGTTTATCGGCCTCGCCACCTTGGAGTTGTTCTGCAGCAGAAGCGAATTGTGCAGGCAGCTTTTTAAGCAAGGAGCCCATGTCGCCCATTTTTTTAACCTGCTGCAATTGATCCTTAAAGTCATTCAAATCAAAGCGATCACCGGCTTTGATTTTACTGGCCATTTTTTCGGCCTCGGAAATATCGATATTGCGCTGGGCTTGTTCAACCAAGCTAACGATATCCCCCATCCCCAAAATACGCTGGGCCATGCGTTCTGGATGGAAAGGCTCCAAACCATCCAGTTTTTCAGACATACCCACAAATTTAAGGGGACGACCTGTAATGTGGCGTACCGATAGAGCGGCACCGCCTCGGGCATCACCGTCTAGTTTGGTCAGCACCACCCCTGTCAAGGGCAGCGCGTCCGCAAAGGCTTTGGCTACGTTCACCGCATCCTGACCCTGCATGGCATCCACCACAAACAAGGTTTCGACCGGATTCACGGTATCGTAAAGCAGACGAATTTCTTTCATCATGGCTTCATCAATACCCAAGCGACCGGCTGTATCCACAATCAATACATCGTAGTGGTGACGACGGGCGTGCTCCACTGCACGCGTGGCAATGTCTTGCGGTTTTTCGGAAGAGCTAGAGGGAAGGAAATCTACCCCTACCTGACCCGCTACGGTTTCCAACTGATCGATCGCAGCAGGACGGTATACGTCAGCACTAACCACGAGGACTTTCTTTTTACCGGTTTTACGGCCATTATGGGTATGACCGCCTTCGCTGAGCCATTTGGCTAATTTACCCGTGGTGGTGGTTTTACCCGCCCCTTGAAGACCTGCCATCAAGATCACAGCTGGAGGCTGAGTGGCCAAGGACAGTTCCGAGGCCTGTTCCCCTAAATCCGCACCCATTAATTGGGTGAGTTCTTGGTGCACTATCCCCACCAAAGCCTGACCCGGATTGAGCGAGTCAGCGACCTCATGGCCTAAAGCTTGTTCTTTGACCTTAGCGATGAATTCACGCACTACGGGCAAGGCCACGTCGGCCTCGAGCAACGCCATGCGCACTTCGCGCAACATCTCTTGGGTGTTGGACTCGGTCAGTCGAGCTTGACCACGCATTGTTTTCACAACGCGTGACATACGCTGGGTAAGATTTTCAAACATAAGGCTGGTTTCGCTTAAACTATAGAATAGAGGAGACAGATTAAATATGGTTTACTATGGCATCGTGCCTAAAAACCTTTACCTACCCTGTCGATAAATATGTCTGCAAGTATAGTATTTCATGGATTGGCGGCAGTTGCCTATGGCATCTTGGCTCTGTCGTTATGGTTGCCCATAAATAAACACCAACGCCCCCCACGCATAAACCGTACCTTTAGAGTCGGTTTACTCGCCGCGCTCATTATTCATGGTACAGGTTTATTGTCAGCCATTATATTGCCACAAGGCTTGCATCTGGGTTGGGCACTGGCTCTATCTGCCGGCGTTTGGCTCGGTATGATCGTCTTTTGGTTCGAAAGCCTATTCAGACGGCTAGATAGTCTATTGCTTATATTACTACCTACAGCCGCTCTAGTCAGCCTGATTACCACCCTTTTTCCTGATGGCTTCATCGTTCATCACGCTAATAATGACTGGCTACGCGTCCACTTGTTAATTGCTTTGGTTGCGTATGGCTTAGCCGGTGTAGCGGCCATGCATGCCATTTTGATTACCGTGTTAGATCGACAATTACACCGTCCTGTTCAAGCCATGGGCCAACAGAACACCTGGTATCGTGCTCTGGATAGCATGCCGCCTTTAATGATCCAAGAAACCCTATTATTTAGGTTGATCCGGTTTGCTTTTATTGCATTAAGCTTCACCGTTTTAAGTGGCATGGCAGTATCATTACAGTTAACCAACCAACTGGTTCCGCTCGATCATAAAACCCTATTTACTATCCTATCATGGCTGACATTCGGTGCTTTATTGATCGGGCGCCGCGTACGTGGTTGGCGTGGCCGTGCCGCCCTCAGGTGGACGTTGGCCGGTTTCTGCTTTTTATTGCTGGCCTACACCGGCAGTCGTTTTGTTTTAGACGTTATTTTACAGCGAGGTCCCTTTGGCTAAATTGTTGTTATGGGTGGTTGTGATTATTGCCGCCCTTTTCGTCACACGCCTGATTACTCACAAGCAGGCCGCATCGGCGCGTCGCCCCAAATCCCCTAAAGCTCCTGCACCTCAGGGCGCAGAAAAAATGGTGCGCTGTGCACACTGTGGCATCTATTTACCTCGCTCCGAGGCGCTGATGAGCAATGATCACACCTGGTGTAGCTTAGAGCACGCCAAACTCGGTCCTCGGCACTGATGCTGCGCTTAGATCGTCATGGCTGGTTGCACCCAAACGCTACGGTGCAACTGGCCCCTTCCCCTAACTGCAATGCCCGCCCAGCAGGAACGCAACCGTATCTGCTGGTGATTCATAACATCAGTCTGCCCCCCAATCAATTTGAGGGGGACGCCGTCATTCAGTTTTTTCAGAATCAATTGGATTTTGATAGCCACCCGTGGTTTGATCAGATCCGGGGCGTAACCGTATCGGCACATTTTTTTATACGCCGAGATGGCCATATCGTGCAATTTGTATCGACCCATGATCGCGCCTGGCATGCAGGGGTCTCTCAATTTCAGGGCAGAGAAAACTGCAATGATTTTTCTATTGGGGTGGAATTAGAGGGGGCGGATCATACTCCCTACACAGACGAACAATACCACCGCTTAGCTCAGCTCACGCACATATTAAGCCAGCGCCATCCTATCCGTGCTGTGCAAGGTCACGAACACATTGCCCCGGTACGTAAAACCGACCCAGGGCCGGCCTTTGACTGGTGGTATTACGCCCACCAAAGCCATCTGCCCCTACGCTTTTTTCCGCTCAGTTAAGGCTGCCAGATACATCTGGATTGAATTTGATCCAACCGCGCACAGCCGGCTAAGGCCATCGTAATTTCGAATTCTGTACGCAGCATGTGTAACACATGCGCCACTCCTGACGCACCGGCGGCAGCCAAGCCATACACATAGGGACGCCCGATTAACACCGCCGAGGCCCCTAGCGCCAAAGCCACAAACACATCACTGCCTCGCCGTATGCCGCCATCGAGCAAAATAGGGATGCGTCCAGCTACCACCTGAGCAATCGCAGGCAGCATCTGAAAGCTAGTCGGCACCGCATCCAAAGCTCGTCCTCCATGATTAGAGACCACAATGCCTGCTGCCCCGCTCGCAACCGCCTGCTTAGCGTCCTCGGGATGCAAAATGCCTTTGAGCAGGACCGGTAGTGGGCTCTGCGCAATAAACTCCGTTATCTGTGTCCAGGTCGGCGCTTCTTGTAAAAAACCGGTGCCAAACAATGGGCTTTGTCCGGCTTGAGCCATGGGGAGCGGCTTTTGCTTAAAGCCTCGCAGGTTCACCGCATCTATCCCTGTGGGCAGCTGAAACTGAGCGCGCTGCTCTTGGTATCGAATCCCCTGCACGGGCGCATCAACCGTGAGCACAATGGCCTCTATGCCCAGTTGCACGGCCTGCCTCAATAGCCGCTGACTGGCCTGCTGATCGGACTGCCAATACCACTGCAACCACTGAGGTCCTGGCGCCTGCGTTGCTAAGATCTCTAGCCCCACCGAAGACTGCATACTAATAACAAAAGGCGCTTGCATCGCTGCCGCTGCTAAAGCGGAGGCCAGCTCGCCATCGGGATGAGCTAAGCGTTGATACGCCACCGGCGCTAAAAAAATAGGAAAGGCATACGACTTACCCAAAAGAGAAAAATGCGTACTGGCCTGCTGCATCTCGGTTAAGACCCGCGGCAAAATGCGATATGCCTCTGTGGCTTTTTCGTTTTGTGCTAGCACGCGCTCCTCGCCAGCGCCACCAGAAAAATAAGCCCACGCCATTTCCGTCATCCGCGCCTGCGCGTAGGGGAGGTAATCACTAGGTGCCACAATATCTGGTGGAATGATCGCCAAAGGAGGTAGTGGTGCTGTCATCAAACCTCCGCCCATTCACGCAATAAATTATGATAGACACCGCTCAAGCGAATCACCTGCGGGTCAGTGGCATCTTTAGCCGCTAGGGCCTGGATGCTCTGATCTAAATCCCAAAGTAATCGTCGCTGATGCGCATGGCGCACCATGCTTTGCGACCAAAAAAATGAAGCCAGACGCATTCCTTTGGTCACAGGATTCACGCGGTGTAGACTGGTCCCGGGGTACACCACCAAATCCCCAGCATTTAGCTTAATGCTTTGTGATCCGTAGGTGTCCTCGATGATAAGCTCACCGCCCTCGTAGTCCTGTGCATCACTCAAAAACAAAGTAGATGACACGTCTGAACGTAGACGAGCATCGCGTTGAGGCAAAGAGAAAATGGCATTATCAATGTGATTGCCATAGGTGCCACCCCCTTGGTAGCAATTAAAGCGCGGCGACAAAATCTTAGCGGGTAACGCCGCGGCCACAAAGGTTGGATTGTTATGCAGTATATGCAATAAAAAATCGCCCACTTGCTGTGCTAAGGCACTGTCTATAGGTAGCTGCAAATTGCTCTTCGTGTGCTGGGCTAAATACCCGGCCGTTTTTTGACCGCTTTCCCATTGGGCACGCAACAGCGCCTCTCTACAGTCTTGCACCTGAGCTGCGGTGAGCACCTGGGGAATGGTAATCAACATGCTATGTCCTCTTGTTTAACTGGCTTATCAACGATGAAAGAGGCCGCCTCCTCAGGGCGACCTCAGACTACGCCTTAGCGGTCTTATTCAAAACGATACGTCGCATTCAACATATACGAACGACCTGGACCGACGTTGGCAAAAACACCTACATGTGACGCATCATAAACGCGAGTATTTGTCAGGTTATTTACGTTCAACTGCAAAGCTAACTGATCGTTAACGTCAAAGCGCGCCATGGCGTCATACACGGTATGAGACGGCAGTTGGTAGATGTTGGCATCATCTACAAAACGTTTGCCCACATAGGTCACGCCCCCACCCACGGTCCATTGCGGGTGCAACTTATAAGTGGTCCATAAAGAGGCACTGTTTTTAGCAATGAATTTGATCTGATTCCCATCATACACATTAGCCCCATTGCGGTATTTTTTTACCTTAGGATCCAAATAGGTGTAACCCGCCCACACATCCCATTGAGGCGTGATCGCACCCGATAGGCTTAGCTCTAGGCCTCGCACGCGGTTGTTACCGGCCAGGGATACATCACCAGTAAAAGGATCGGTAGAACGGGCAGCGGTTTTGTCGGTTTGGAATAACGCCGCAGTCAAGGATAATTTATCTTCCATCAAGTCCCATTTGGTGCCCAATTCCCACGAGCGACTTTTTTCTGGTTTCAACTCATAAAGTTTTGCACCACCGGCAGGACCATCTGCGCCCCCAGCCTGTCCAAAGTTTTCTCCGGCAGGATTAGAAGAGGTGCCATAAGACAAATAGACCGAACCATTCGGTGCTGGTTTAAACACGACTCCAGCTTGATAGTTCCACAAGCCATCGCTGCGTGATACACCTGTTTTGGCATCCGTTACTTTGAATTTATCGTAACGCAGCCCCCCATTGACCGACCACTGCTCATTAATCTCCATGGTGTCAAAGAAATAAGCCGACTGGGTACTAATATCCCCGTCCTTGAGCTTGGGGCCATAAGCTAAGCGGCTTTGATAGGTGCGATTGGGGTTGGGGTTCCAAAACGAATCCGTATCGGGACCGGGTCCGCCACTCATCGCTCTCGAGGAGATTTCCTCTTTGCTAAACTCTAACCCCGCTGCGAATTGGTGCATAAACGCACCCGTCTCAAAGTGACCGAATAAATCCGTTTGATTGATCAGGGATTCACTTTTACGCCAACGCATACGATCAGCTCGCGTAAATAATAGATCGGCGTCCTCATTCAGGCATGAGGCCGCTGTGCTGTCCGCACAATTATCAAAAGATGGTCGTGTTAGTAAGTAGTGATTTAAGCTAGTTCCGTAGCGGGTGGTGTTACGTACTGTTAACTGATCATTCAGATCATGCTCTAGCTGGGCCGTCGCCGTATCAAAGGTATTTTCCCTAAAATCCACACCAGCACGACCATAATACAAATCACGATCCACCTTAATCGGTGTGACTCGATTGGGATTCGCTTCATTTTTAAACGGAATGCCTAAGTCCGGGGTATCGTTGTTTTCTATGTGCGAATAACTCAATATCACCCGGGTAGGAGTTCCCAAACCAAAGGCCACAGAAGGGGCCACCCCCCAACGGTCCATTTTCACCTGATCTCTACCGGGCACATCGCCCCCTGTGCGCATCACATTCAAACGCAGCGCTCCCGTATCCGAAAATGCATAATTACCATCAACTGTTAATCGGTGCTGTCCTCCATTTCCTATACCTGCACTGCCCTCGGCAAAGTTTTCCAAGCGTGGAGTTTTGGTTGTTAAGTTCACACTGCCACCCGTACCACCACGACCGGTGTACGCTGAACTAGGACCTTTGATGACCTCTACCGACTCCAGATTAAAGGTCTCATGTGAACCTCGGGCATAATCACGCAGCCCATCGATAAAAATATCGGTACTGGCCTCATAACCACGAATAAATGGTCGGTCCCCTGCAGGCGTGCCCCCCTCCCCTGAGCCCAGGGTAATGCCGGGTGTGGTACGCAATACATCTTGCAATGAAGCTGCACCACGATCTTTGATCACCGCCTCAGAGATCACATTAATGGTGCGAGGGGTGTCCAGTAAAGGCGCTGTCATTTTGGGCGAGCTGATTTCATGAACCTGATAGCCCTCTATAGCAGCTCCTTCTACAGAAATGGTCTGCAACTGCTGCACCTTCACTTCTTCCTCTTGTGCCCAGACTGGAGCAGAAAGTGCGCTGCAAATAGCTGAATACAACAACGTTTGACTAAATGACCTCACCGACAACCGAGGGCTATGCATCGGACTTCTCCTAAAAATACGTAGCGCGAACTACCAAATTAAACAAGATCTAAATGATAATGATTATCATTTGCATAAGCAACTACATATTTATGATTTAGGCTCGGTGTTCTGATCAGACAACAAAAAAGGGCGATGCATTAACGCATCGCCCTTCGGCTGGTTATTTAACTGCGATTATTTTTGCAGCAACAAGCGGTTCATACGTTGTACAAAAGCGGCTGGCTCTTCTAGCGCAGCGCCCTCGGCCAACATGGCTTGATCCAATAGTAGCGCAGCCCAATCAGCAAAGTCTGCCTCTGCGGCTTCACTGATACGAGTGATGAGGCTGTGCTCTGGATTAATTTCCAAAATAGGTTTCACCTCTGGGGTGGGTTGGCCTGCCGCTTGAAGCATACGCAACAAGTGTGGGCTCATTTCGTTCTCATCCACCACTACACACGCGGGGGAATCCACTAAACGACCCGTTACACGCACCTCTTTGACTTTTTCACCCAAGGTGCTTTGCAGTCTTTCAACCAAAGGTTTGAATTCTTCGGCGACTTTTTCCTGCTTTTGCTTGTCCTCTTCGTTTTCTAGTTCGGCCAAGTCCAAACCACCTTTGGCGACAGAAACCAAGGTTTTGCCATCAAATTCAGTGAGGAAAGACAGCATCCACTCATCCACACGTTCGCTGAGCAACAAGACTTCGATGCCTTTTTTAGCAAACACCTCTAGGTGCGGACTGTGCTTAGCGGCTGAGTACGAATCGGCGGTCACGTAATAGATTTTGTCCTGACCTTCTTTCATGCGACCGATGTAGTCGGCAAAAGACACGTCTTGAACGGAGCTATCATTGTGTGTAGACGCAAAGCGCAGCAAGCCCGCGATACGTTCTTTGTTTGTAGAGTCCTCGCCCACGCCCTCTTTAAGCACCTGACCAAAGACCTGCCAGAACTCGGCGTATTTTTCAGCTTGGTTTTCAGCTAGATCTTCTAGTAAAGACAGAATGCGTCGAGCAGAACCATCACGGATAGCACGCACATCACGGCTTTCTTGGAGAATTTCACGGGATACGTTCAAAGGCAGATCTGCCGAGTCAATCACACCACGTACAAAGCGTAGGTAGTTTGGCAGCAGCTGTTCCGCATCGTCCATGATAAATACGCGTTTGACGTACAGTTGCACACCACGTTTAGCATCGCGATCCCACATATCAAAGGGAGCACGTTTAGGAATGTACAACAGCTGGGTGTATTCAGTACGACCCTCTACGCGGTTATGAGACCAGGCCAATGGGTCCTCAAAGTCATGCGCGATGTGTTTGTAAAATTCGATGTATTGTTCGTCTTCGATTTCACTGCGAGAGCGGGTCCAAAGCGCGCTGGCTTGGTTAACAGTTTCCCACTCGTTAGAGATGACTTGTTCTTGTTTTTCCTCGTCCCAGTCCTCTTTGCGCATTTGTACAGGCAAAGAAATATGGTCGGAGTAACGACGCAATACAGAGCGCAAACGCCAACCGTCAGCAAACTCGGCCTCGTCTTCGCGCAAATACAAGGTGATAGAGGTGCCTCGCTCTGCTTTTTCAGCAGGTGCAACGCTAAATTCGCCCTGCCCTTCGGATTCCCACAGTACGCCTTCGGTTTCGGGTGTGCCCGCACGACGGCTTAGTACAGACACTTTTTCAGCCACAATGAAGGAAGAGTAGAACCCAACCCCAAACTGGCCAATAAGCTGCGCATCTTTTTGTTTGTCGCCCGTCAATTGCCCAAAGAACTCTTTAGTGCCCGAGCGCGCAATCGTCCCCAGATTTTGTACCGCTTCGTCACGTGTCATCCCAATCCCATTATCAGAAATGGTGACGGTGCGTTTTTCCTTATCAAACTCGACGCGAATGCGCATATCGGCTTCACCTTCGAGTAGGTCTGGATTATCTATGGACTCAAAACGTAATTTGTCACAAGCGTCAGATGCATTAGAGATCAATTCACGTAAAAAAATTTCTTTGTTGGAATACAAAGAGTGAATCATCAAGTGCAGCAGCTGTTTGACTTCGGTTTGAAAACCTAGGGTTTCCGCATTCTGTTGTTCAACTTGGCTCATGATTTTTACACACCAAAAGAGTTAATCGTTAATCAATGTAATCATAGATGGGGCTAGGCACGCTCATTTCAAGTACGAACACGTTTTCTTCTGACCAAATCCTCATAAGCTATACTCAATAGACGCCTTCAACGTAAACGTTTGGTGACATTTAATGAAACAACTCATTCAAGAACCTGATGCTCGCCCAGTCAAAATCTGGACCGATGACATCGACCCTGCCGCCTTAGAGCAACTAAAGAATGTATCTAGGCTCCCCTTTGTGCACTCTCATGGTGTGGTCGCCATGCCAGATGTGCATGTGGGGATTGGAGCTACCGTCGGCAGCGTGATTGCTACAGACCATGCTGTCATTCCTGCTGCCGTGGGCGTCGATATTGGCTGCGGTATTAATGCCGTTCGTCTATCGCTTAAAGCCAATGATCTACCTGAAAACCTAGCTCTCATACGCCATCAAATTGAACGTGATGTTCCCTTGGGCATGGGACCTGCTGGATCCCATAAACATAAAAACATGCCTAAGTTTGATCCAGAGCTAGCCAATCGTCTTAAGCAAATCACCGCCAAACACCCAGGCTTAGAAAAAAACAACGCACAACGACAAATTGGCACCCTGGGCTCAGGCAACCACTTTATTGAAATCTGCTTGGATCAAAATGACGATGTCTGGGTGATGCTGCATTCCGGATCACGCGGCATAGGCAATTTAATTGGACGTTACTTTATCGAAAAAGCCAAAAAACGTATGGAAGCCTTTGGCATCCAGCTGCCCGATAATGATCTGGCGTACCTGCCCGATGACAGTGATGACTTCAAAGACTATGTAGAAGCGGTGCAATGGGCTCAAGATTATGCCTTTGAGAACCGTCGCGTCATGATGGATAAAACCATCGCCGCTCTGCGTCGTCACATCAAAAAACCTTTTCAGATCACCCAAGAAGCCATTAATTGCCATCACAATTACGTGGAGCAAGAAGAGCATTTTGGTAAACAGTTATGGGTGACACGCAAGGGAGCCATTCGCGCCCGCGACGGCGACCTGGGAGTGATTCCAGGCAGCATGGGCCAACGCAGCTACATTGTGCGGGGCAAAGGCAATCTGGATTCCTACTGCTCTTGCTCACACGGCGCGGGCCGTAAATTTAGCCGCACCGCCGCACGCAAACATTTCACCGTAGACGACCTACGCGCGCAAACCGAAGGGGTGGAATGTCGTAAAGACGCCGCGGTGCTCGATGAGCTACCGGCGGCCTACAAAGACATTGACGAAGTCATGGAAAACCAAAAAGATCTGGTAGAGGTGTTGCACACGCTCAAGCAGATTGTTTGCGTCAAAGGAACTTAAGTCACATTAAGGCTAAGAAATACGCACTTCGTATCTGAAGTGCTGGCAGGCCCTAGATGCTCTGTTAGCTCTAGTCGCAGAACAGCCTCAACAGCCACCTACGTGTAGTGTGTTTACCAGCTAAAAACCTTTGCCTTTTTTCGTTTTTTATGTATAATTCAATTCTTCACCGCTACTAAAAACACGTAGCACGTGCCCGAGTGGTGGAATTGGTAGACGCGTCGGACTCAAAATCCGATCCCGCGAGGGGTGCCGGTTCGATTCCGGCCTCGGGCACCATAATTAAGCTCTAAGTTATTGAAACTTAGGGCTTTTTTATTTTCTGCTCGCTTTGATACCCCCATATATACCCCCAATTTTTGTGCTCCACACCAGCGGAGACGGCCTTTTACTTATTAAGAGCCCCTACCTCACTTACTATGATGCCAGACTGTATGATGCCAGACTGCACTCCTATTTCAGACTGAGCCGCCCCAAATAAGCGGGATAAATACGCGTCTCTTTGAGGGTGATTCAGACCAATCGGATATTAATTTATGTAGTAAGCCACTACACGCGTGGAGGAGCGTAGAGCGGGAAAGAAGGTCTGTCCTAGCAACAACGGCCAGCCCAAACGCTGCCAGCCGTCGAAGGCCATCAAGTCAAAGCTCGCCTGATACCTTAATCGAGGATGCCAACGCTCGAACACACGATCACAGTCGGTGCCAAACTGAAATTTGGCGTGTGTTAGCGAAACAGAGTCATGCAAATAAGTCCGAGAACTGAGCCAGGTGCTCAGCACATCAAAATGTATTTCAGCCCCTGAAAACCGCGAGGCTAAGGCGCTGAACAAGCGCTTGTTTTCATCGTAAGACAAATACATGAGCACCCCTTCTATGATGAATAGAAAAGTGGCTTCGGGGTGCTTGTTAAGCAGGACATCCATCCACGTTGTGCTCAACATGCATGTAGCTATTAAGTGTTCATTTTCTGCAGGCGGCAACAGCGCTGCTCTCAGTGTCATCACCTCTGGCATATCGATATGATAGAACTTCGCCTTAGCGGCCTGAGCGCCTAGGCGTTGGCAGCGCGTATCCAAACCGTAACCCAAATGAACCACCACTGGCTGACTATGTTGCGCAATAAACTGACGCACAATCGCATCAAAGTACGAGGCTCTTATGACCACTCCGGTCATGCTGATCGGCGCTCTTTCAAACTTCTCAAAGTCATAATCAATGGTTTTGACTAAGCGCTGTGCATGCAAATCAACTAGTAAAGGTGGGCTTTGCTGCTGCTCACGCGCCCGAGCATACAAGGGGATGAATAGGGTTTCGCTCACCCCTTTTGGGAAAAGAAACGTTTTTTTTGATGACATAGCGGCCTCCTTAGCGTCGCGCCGAGCAAAGTCTAAATTACAGACACCTCCTTTCTTTGCACCTTTTGAAGCATGTCGTATTTTTCTCAGTATCTCATCAAAAGACTAACACGAGCCAACGAAACCAGTGCGACGACACGTTTCCATTTCCTTCATTAGGCATACAAAAAGACCTCGATACGCGGGAAGCTTTCCCAACTTATCGAGGTCAGCTCGTCGTCTGCTGTGTTTTTATGCGTGAACGACTCAGCAAGCCTTATTCGGCCAACAGTGTTCTCGCAATAATGGTGCGTTGAATCTCGGAAGAACCTTCGTAAATGCGTAGAATACGTGCGTCACGCACATAGCGTTCTAGAGGCATTTCTCGTGTGAAACCATAACCACCATGAATTTGTAAGGCGGTGTCTGTGATAAAGCCAACTGCCTCAGAAGCATAGAGTTTTGCCATAGCAGATTCTTGGGAAAAACGCTGTCCGGCGGCACGTTTCGCACAGGCTTGTAGGGTCAATGCCCAAGAGGCCTCTAAACGCAGTTTCATATCCGCCAACATCCACTGAATCCCTTGTTTCTGAGACAGCAGTTCCCCACCCACTTTGCGTTGTTGAGACCAAAATACCGCGGCTTCTAAGGCCGCCTCAGAAATACCAATACTGGTGGCGGCAACATCGAGTCGACTGTTATCTAACACTTTCATGGCCGTGATAAATCCCGTGCCCTCCGCGCCAATACGGTTCGCTACCGGCACCTTGCAATCCAAGGCCACCTCGAAGGCGTGACCTCCGCGAATGCCCATCAGTTTTTCTGGAGACGAAATCGTCAGGCCTGGGGTGTCTTTATCCACCACAAACGCGCTAATCCCTCGGTGTCCTGCTTTAGGATCGGTTTTGGCGTAGACCACAATAAAGTCCGCCTCTCCTGCATTAGAAATAAAATGCTTAGTGCCGGTTAGGCGGTAGTAATCCCCTTCTAACACAGCTTGAGTCGCCATATCCGCTGGGTTCGATCCGGCGCGGGGTTCCGTTAAGGCAAAAGCACCTAGCTTCAAACCTGCTGCCGCATCAGGTAAATAACGTTCGCGCAGCGCATCGTCTCCTCCTAGCAAAATCGAGTCGGTGGCCAAGTATTGCGCCCCCACCATAGAAGACGTCGACGCACACTGTTTAGCAATCTCCACCAATGACAAAATCAAAGCCGGAGCAATGGGGTGGTCCCGGCATCAGTCCTAC
>DUNB01000056.1 GCA_012839585.1 Alcaligenaceae bacterium
GGTACACCCGATCGAAAGTATTTGTGGGTATTGTCTAGAACAAAACAGGCCGATCCCAGTGTGGTGGAGGCCTTATTGCAGTTTGCCGAGGCGCAAGATTTTGATATTGATGCCGTTATTCGTCAATGAGCTGAATCGAGAAGCCAGTGTGATGCGGGCCTGAAAAAGCTGTGGTGCGCGCGTGTTGGCGCTAATGTGAGAGTTGTTGGTGCCCCGAAGAGGATTTGAACCTCCACACCTTGCAGTACATGGACCTGAACCATGCGCGTCTACCAATTCCGCCATCGGGGCATATCGTTGTATGCTATGTCTATAAGTAGTGCTACATTTAGTACTTAGCCTTGTTTTTTACAAACCACTTAATTTTTTTACAAGTCATTTTAAAACAAGGTAAAAAATTATAAACTTAGTCTTTTGAAAATGGAAGTCCCCTTTGACCAAAAAATCAACTACTCCTAACCACGACGCGGACGAAGGTGTGGACCGTTATGATTTACCACCCGACTTTGATCCCTATGTGCCTAGTCGTGAAGAAATCTTGGCTTGTTTGCGCGAAAGCGAACAACCGCAATCTATAGAACAGCTTGCTCAGCAGTTACGTATTAGCGTTCCCTTATCTGTAGGGGCGGAGCGACGTTTGGCTGCCATGCAGCGCGATGGACAAATAACCATCGATGCTAACCAATGTATTGCATTGAATAATAAAAACCCATTTGTCTCTGGCCGAGTCCAGGGCCATCGCGATGGCTTTGGCTTTTTAATTCGTGATGATGGTCAGCGACCTGACCTGTTTTTGTCCCCACGCGAAATGATGCGCGTCTTACACGGTGATCGTGTGTTAGTGCGTCCGGATGGGGAATACCGTGGCAAGCCCGAAGCCATTATCGTCGAGGTGTTAGAGCGTCCGACCAATCGATTAGTTGGGCGTCTACATAAAGAACAAGGCATCTATACCGTCGCCCCCGAAGACCAACGCATCAAACACGATATTTTCATCGCGCCTGCGGATGTGGGAGGCGCCAAAGATGGTCAGGTGGTGACGGTGGAAATTACCCGCCAACCTGCTCGTCATTTGCAACCGCAAGGTAAAGTGATTGAGGTGTTGGGTGAAATCGATGACCCAGGCATGGAAATCGAGATCGCGGTACGCAAATTTGATGTGCCGGTCGACTTTACGGATGCCACCTTAGCCCAAGCGGCCAAAATCCCTCAGCAGCTACGTGACATGGATTACAAGGGTCGCATTGATCTGCGCGATCTGCCCTTTATTACCATTGATGGCGAAGATGCGCGTGACTATGATGATGCGGTGTACGTAGAAGAAGTCAACGTGGGCCGCGGTAAGACCTACCGCAAGGGGTGGCGCCTGTTGGTGGCCATTGCCGACGTAAGCTATTACGTGCGCCCCGATGAGCCCATGGACCAAGACGCCATCGAAAGAGGGACCAGTGTCTATTTCCCTCGTCGTGTCATTCCCATGCTGCCAGAAGCCTTGTCGAATGGGATTTGCTCTTTGAATCCAGGCGAGGACCGTTTGGCCTTGGTGTGCGATATGGTGATCCCCGCCGAGGGGGCTCGTGCAGGTACCATCACGGCGTACCAGTTTTATCCGGCTGTGATTCACTCCCATGCCCGCACTACCTACACCCAAATCTGGGATGCGATTCAGCAGCCCCAAGGACCCGCGGCCAAATCGTTGGGCTCTATCTATGATCAGGTGCTCAGCAGCTATGAGCTCTTTCAGATGTTGTTAGCACAACGCAAAGAGCGAGGAGCCATTGATTTCGACACGGTAGAAACCAAAATCGTATGTAACGAGGTAGGTCGCATCGAGCGCATTGAGCCTTTGGTGCGTAACGATGCGCATAAGCTCATCGAGGAGTTCATGCTGGCCGCTAATACCTGTGCGGCTGATTTTATGACACGCAATAAGCGCTTTGGGTTGTACCGAGTGCACGAAGGTCCTACGGCGGAAAAACTGCAAACGTTCCGTGAGTACTTGCGTACTTTAGGTCTACACCTCGACGGAGGGGATGATCCTAAAACCGCGGACTATGCGCGCTTGATTGACGAGGCGCGTGGCCGACCGGATTTTGAAGTGATCCAGTCCATGTGCTTACGTTCCATGCAGCAAGCCGTCTATAGCCCAGACAACGGGGGGCACTTTGGTTTGTCCTACACGCTGTATACACACTTTACTTCGCCCATTCGACGTTACCCGGATTTGCTCACGCATCGCGTCATTAAATCGATCTTAAAAAGACAGCGTTATGTGCCTAGCCTAGCGCCTGAAGAAGGCGATGAGGCCCTCACGCGTAATCAAAGAGAACAGTCTCTTTGGGAGCGGCTCGGGGTGATGCTGTCTGCTCGAGAGCGTCGTGCAGACGAGGCTTCTTACGATGTGCAGGCGTGGTTGAAGTGTTATTTCATGAAAGATCACGTCGGCGAGGTCTTTAGCGGTAAAATTACTGGCGTGGCGGCATTTGGCGTGTTTATTACGCTAGATACTCTCTATGTAGAGGGCATGGTGCACGTGTCTGAACTGGGGTCTGATTACTTCACGTACAACGAAGCCAGTCATGATCTGCGTGGTGAGCGCACGGGCATGCGCTACAAGCTAACCGACTCGGTGCAAGTGCAGGTGGTGCGAGTAAACCTGGAAAATCGGAAAATCGATTTCCGACTCATCGAAGGGAACAGTTATAAAAAGCTGACCAGTACAGTGAACCCAGAGCGTACGGGGCGTTCGCAAAAAAAGGCTGCACCTCCTAAGCCTAAAGAGCTAAAAGGCACCGCCAGTGAGCGCCGCGCTGCTGCTCGCAAAGCTGCCCGTAAAGCGGCTGCCGAAGAAAAAGCGGCCGCCCGCAAAAGTAAGCGCTCAGGTCGCTAATTATTATTTTTTATTTATAGATAGGATCGTTTTATGTCATTGCAAATGCTAGCGGGCTTTCATGCGGTACAGGCCCGCATTCGTCACGCAGCCGAATCCATTAAAGAGCTCTATGTAGAGCAAGCACGTCGTGACAAGCGGATGCAAAACTTTATCGTTCAGGCAGAGCAAGCAGGTTTGCGCATTATTTTTGCGGATAAGGTGCGCTTGGACAATATGGCCAAAGGGGTACGCCATCAGGGTGTGATCGCGATGGCGACCGAGGTTGAGTTGGCGCTGGATGTGAATGACCTCTTGGATGAGCTCGAAGACCAAGGGGTCAAACCCTTGTTATTGATCTTAGACAGCGTCACCGACCCCCATAATCTGGGGGCTTGTTTACGTACGGCAGATGCGGCTGGCGCACATGCGGTGATTGCACCCAAAGACCGAGCCGTAGGATTGAATCCTACTGTACGCCGTGTGGCCTGTGGGGCAGCAGAAACCATTCCGTATATCACAGTGACCAACTTAGCGCGTACGATGCGTCAATTGCGTGAGCGTGATGTGTGGTTGGTGGGCACCGATGATCAAGCCACAGAATCCATGCATCAAGTCGATGGTAAACGTGGCATGGCTTGGGTGATGGGGGCTGAAGGCGAGGGCATGCGTCGTCTGACCCGTGAGACCTGTGATGAGTTAGTCAGTATCCCTATGTTGGGTTCTGTAGAAAGCCTCAACGTCAGTGTGGCCAGTGCTGTGTGCTTATACGAAAGCTTACGACAACGTCAAAACTCCTAGTCACTTTATGTAAATATAGCTAATTGGTCTAAGCCTCAGTTTTAGGATGCGGATGTTTCAACGCATAATAGAGCTTGGGCTTGACCTATTTGTAGATTTGGCCGACTTATGCGGCCTTTTTGGGTTTTGATATGAGTGTAAATGGATTTACTACGGATTTGATTCACGCCGATAGACGTGCCGGCACAGAGCATGGGGCGGTGCATCAGCCGTTGCACCCTTCCTCAGAGTATGCGTTCAAAGATGCCAGAGAGCTGGCTGCTGTGTTCCAAGGCAAGTCAGGCTTTAGCTATGCACGCCAAGGCACGCCCACGACAGCAGCCTTAGAGCGCAAAATTACTCACATGGAGCAAGGCATAGGCAGTGTGAGTTTTGCCTCAGGCATGGCCGCTATTAGTGCCGTGTTTTTGACCTTGTTGCGTCAGGGCGATCATCTCATTTGCAGCAAATATATTTTTGGTAATACCAACAGTGTACTGGGCACCTTACAGCAGTTTGGGGTAGAGGTAAGCCTGGTCGATGCCACCGATGTAGAGCAGGTCAAAGCCGCGAAAAAAACCAATACGCGTATGGTGTTTGTGGAAACCATCTCTAACCCAGGGACTTGGTTGGCGGATTTGGCCGGTATAGGACAATGGTGTACAGAGCAGGGCTTGCTGTATGTGGTGGATAACACCCTCAGTGGCCCTTATTTGGCTCCGGCTAAAGACTTCCAAGCCAGCTTAGTCGTGAACTCTTTATCTAAGTCTATTGGCGGTCATGGGCATGCGCTAGGTGGCACGGTCACGGATACAGGGCTCTTTGATTGGGCTCACTACCCCAATATTGCAGAGGCGTACCGAACCGGTAATAGCCAGAATTGGGGCTTGACGCAAATTAAGAAAAAGGGCTTGCGTGACATGGGGGCGGCCTTGGCTTCTGATGCCGCCCACCGGTTGGCTGTGGGAGCAGAAACGCTGTCTTTACGCATGAGGCAAGTCTGTGACAACGCCATGGCATTGGCGCAGTACCTGCAGCAACAACCTCAAGTGGTAAGGGTGTATTACCCCGGCCTAGCGTCTCATCCGCAACATCAACGAGCTAGTGATTACTTTAAGCAGCGCTACGGTGGGCTATTGGCTGTGGAGCTACATCCAGATATCGATGTGTTTGATTTTTTAAATCGCTTAAAAGTCTTGGCGCTTTCTACGCACTTAGGCGATAATCGCAGCCTGGTTTTACCGGTTGCTCACACCATTTACTATGAAATGGGAGCACAGCAACGTGCTGTGATGGGCATTGCAGATAATTTGCTGCGCATCTCGGTGGGCATAGAGGAAACCGAGGACCTGATCGGCGATTTTGCGCAGGCACTGGGCGCTTATCGTCTTTGATATCCTCCCCGGCCTGAATGCCGGGGCTTTGCGTGCTAATTGCAAAAAACAGCAGGCATCCGAAGGGTTTTGGTCCCTCAGGTGTTCACATTAAACCGGTTAAGTGTTAAAAACATAGTAATGATGCGGCTTTCAGCTGTGATGCTCCTTGACAGCGGAGCGAAATCTAGGCTTAATACGGCATGGTTATGTGGGCACTTTTGATTTTTATCAGCTGATCGTTGCCACCACTTTTTCTCAAACGCAGGCTATCGGCCCGATAGTCTTGCTACATCTTATTCAGGGGTAATTCTTAAATGAATAAAACCGAGCTAATCGACTTCATTTCTAATAAAGCAGATCTATCCAAAGCCGATGCAGGTCGTGCATTGGATGCATTCATCGATGCGGTTACCACCACACTCAAAGACAAAGAATCCGTAACTTTGGTTGGTTTTGGTACATTTGCTGTATCTGAGCGTGCTGCTCGCACCGGCCGTAACCCACGCACTGGCGAAACGATCGAGATCAAAGAAGCCATCGTGCCTAAGTTCCGTCCCGGTAAAGCCTTGCGTGACGCCGTTAACTAAATAGAAACATGGGGCTTTAAAAATAAATTCATAAATTACTTGCATTTAATTTTTAATAGCCCTATAATTCTTTTTGTCGTCGCAGCAAAAGCGATGTACAGCAAGGCCAAATGGGTGTTTAGCTCAGCTGGTAGAGCGGCGCCCTTACAAGGCGTAGGTCGGCGGTTCGATCCCGTCAACACCCACCAACTATCCTTGTTGTACAATAAGGACTTATGACTTAAGTCCTTTTATTTTTGCCCAGACAAACAGA
>DUNB01000057.1 GCA_012839585.1 Alcaligenaceae bacterium
AGCTCAGTACTATCGCTTCAACCATCCTCGTCGTTGGATTAACTCCGGTGGCTTGGGGACAATGGGTGTTGGTTTGCCGTATGCCATGGGTGTACAAATGGTCCCCAAGCCACCGGAGTTAATCCAACGACGAGGATGGTTGAAGCGATAGTACTGAGCTGCCCACATTTGGTGCTGACCGACGTCTGAAGTCACAAAAGCATTACCACCTGTGACCTCCCAAAGCGCCTCGATCACCGACTGCGGCTTGATCAACTGATCAGACTTTTCGTAGGCCAAGCTTTTCACGCCGCGCCATTCGTTAATCTGCTGCCACCATTTAGCCAATGCCGTTTTCTTGGCATTTGATGCGGCCTTACCTTGAGCGTAAAGTTCGTTTAGCTCGATCAATACCTCTTTGACACAGCCAACAATAGGCACATCCACTTTGACTCGTTTGGAGATAGAGGATGGATCAATATCAATGTGAATGATCTTGCGTGGAACTTGAGCAAAGTGACGCGGGTTAGCAATAACGCGGTCATCAAAACGCGCACCCACGGCAATCAATACGTCACAGTACTGCATGGACATATTGGCCTCGTAGGTGCCATGCATACCAGGCATACCTACGTACTGGTCATCACCACCAGGGAAGGCACCTAAGCCCATTAGGGTGGTGGTACAGGGCGCACCGGTTAATTTAACGAGTTGATTGACTTGCTCGGAGGCATCCGAAAGAATGGCACCGCCACCCACATAAATCATGGGGCGTTCGGCTTGGGCCAATAATTGAACTGCTTTTTTAATTTGCCCCTGATGACCCTTGGTGACTGGCGTATACGAACGAATTACGGGCTCACCACGTTTAGGGGTGTAGCGCGCCATGTCAACGGTAATGTCTTTGGGGATATCGACTAAAACAGGACCAGGACGGCCGGTTTTAGCAATGTAGAAAGCTTTACGAATCGTGTCCGCAATTTCACGGACGTCTCGTACTAAGAAGTTGTGTTTTACACAGGGGCGTGTAATACCGATTGCATCGCACTCTTGGAAAGCGTCTTCGCCAATAGCCTGGGAGTTAACCTGACCACTGATCACCACCAGAGGAATAGAGTCGGTATAAGCGGTAGCAATACCTGTCACCGCATTGGTAAGACCGGGGCCACTCGTCACCAAAGCTACGCCAACCTTGTTCGAAGAACGCGAATACGCATCGGCCGCGTGTACGGCGGCTTGTTCGTGACGAACTAAGATATGACGAAATTTGTCTTGCTTGAAAATAGCATCGTAGATATAAAGAACTGCGCCACCGGGATAACCGAAAACGTGTTCAACACCTTCTTCGGCAAGGGTGCGCACTACGATATCGGCGCCATTGAGTTCCATGATAATAAATTTCCTTTCAGGTTTTGCTCGAACACCCCACCTGACACCAAAGTCGGAGCCTGAGCCAACAGCAACAACATGATCTAGCGCTTTAAGACCCACGGGGCCTTGCCACCTAGACACCTTGTAGAGCGGCCTGAACTCTGTGGAATGCGGCAAGCACGCAAACATTGCGTATAGCTTGAAACGAAAGCCCGGCAACACACGCTTTTGACGCGGCCAGCAGCAGTAAAAAGGCGCAAAAATAACTGGCGGATAACCGTGATACTTAAAGCCTATCCAATTCACTCTGATAGGAGTGAATTGGATAGAATAACCCGTTTATCTGACCGTAATCAACCCCAAGCTATACCATGTTGGTATTGTGCAATGCAAAACCCTAATCGTAACGGTTTAATTGCATTTCGCCACGCTAAAAATGCAAAAAAACCAGATTATTTTGCACTGCTGCCAAAAAACGAAGGATAAATCCAGTTTTCTGACAGCAATGACTAGGTAATCTGGCTTGTTTTACCGCGTTTGCGTTAGCTTAAAAGAAGGCTTGTATGCCTGTCTGAGCTCTACCTAAGATTAAAGCGTGCACATCATGCGTCCCCTCGTAGGTGTTGACCACCTCTAAGTTAACCAGATGTCTGGCCACGCCGAACTCATCAGAAATCCCGTTACCACCCAACATATCACGCGCTAAGCGAGCAATATCCAAGGCTTTACCGCACGAGTTACGTTTCATAATTGAAGTAATCTCAACGGCTGCGGTGCCCTCGTCTTTCATGCGCCCTAGTCGCAAACAACCCTGCAAAGCTAAGGTGATTTCTGTTTGCATATCAGCTAGCTTTTTCTGAATGAGCTGATTTGCAGCCAGTGGACGCCCGAACTGTTTACGATCCAAGGTATATTGACGCGCTGTATGCCAGCAGGACTCCGCTGCGCCTAATGCGCCCCAGGCAATCCCGTAACGAGCCGAGTTCAAACAAGTAAATGGACCACGCAAACCAGTGACTTTAGGTAGCATTTGCTCTTCTGAGACCTCTACGCCATCCATCACAATCTCGCCAGTAATGGATGCGCGTAAACCTACCTTGCCATGAATAGCTGGTGCGCTAAGTCCTTTCATGCCTTTTTCTAAAATAAACCCTCGGATTTTACCGTCGTCTTCACCGCCTACGACTTTGGCCCACACCACGAACACATCCGCAATAGGCGAGTTCGTAATCCAAGTTTTATTACCCTGCAACACATAACCTTCTGCCGTTTTTTTAGCTCTGGACTCCATACCACCTGGATCAGAGCCATGGTTAGGCTCAGTCAGACCAAAACAACCAATCCATTCACCACTGGCTAATTTAGGCAAGTATTTTTGCTTTTGCTCTTCGGAGCCAAACTCTTCAATGGGCACCATCACTAAGGAGGACTGCACACTCATCATGGAGCGATAGCCTGAGTCAACGCGTTCTACCTCGCGCGCAATCAAACCATAAGACACATAATTCAAGCCGGAACCACCGTACTGTTCAGAAATGGTCGGCCCTAACAAGCCTAACTCTCCCATTTCGCGGAAAATCTCCACATCGGTTTGCTCGTTACGAAAGGCATTTAATACCCGTGTTTGTAGCTTTTCTTGGGCATAGGCCTGAGCCGCATCGCGTACCATACGCTCTTCTTCGGTTAGCTGAGCATCAAGTAACAATGGGTCTTCCCAATGAAAAGAAGGCTGTGTAGACATAAAGAACTCCTCTGTTTCTATAAAATTTGAACTATCCCTGCAACGCCTGAATTTGATCTAAATCCAAACCTAAAATGTCTTGTAAAACTTGCTCAGTATGCTCGCCTAATAAGGGAGGCGCTGAGTGATACTGCACCGGGCTAGCCGATAAGCGTAATGGGCTCGCGACAAAATCCGCTTGTCCTGCGATCGGGTGAGGCAAACTAATTTTCATTTGGCGCGCTTGCACCTGCGGATTTTGATAAACCTGCTCTAAGTTATTAATAGGACCAACCGGAACATTGACGGATTCCAACAAGGTTAACCAATACTGCAAAGGCTGACTTTGCATAATCTCAGCCAATATAGGAACCAGTTGTTCTCGGTTACGCACGCGTTGTGGATTTGTCACAAAGCGTGGATCTTGGGCTAAATCCTCACGGTGGATGGCCTTGCAATAGGCCCTGAACTGCGAATCATTACCTACCGCCACAATCATATGCCCATCTGCCACCGCAAAAACCTGATAAGGCACCAAGTTTTGATGGGCGTTGCCAGCACGCTGTGGCGCCTGACCGGAGGCTAGATAGTTCATATTTTGATTTGCTAGCATCGCCACCTGACAATCCAGCAACGCCATATCGATATGTTGGCCCAAGCCACTGCGATTGCGTTCATGCAGCGCCGCTAAAACCCCCACTGTTGCGTACATTCCTGTCATTAAGTCGGCAACCGCCACCCCCGCTTTTTGCGGACCGCCCCCAGGCTGATCGTCACGCTCGCCGGTAATACTCATCAGTCCCCCCATAGCTTGGATCATAAAATCATAGCCAGGACGAGCCGCATAAGGACCGTTTTGCCCAAAGCCAGTAATAGAGCAATAAATGAGTTTGGGATTGATGACGTTTAGACTTTCATAGTCCAAACCGTATTTTTTCAAACCGCCCACTTTGAAGTTTTCAACCACAATATCGCAGTGTTTGGCTAGCTCTTGAATGGCCTTAGCCCCTGCCTCTGTGGCCATATCAATGGTGACCGATTTCTTGTTGCGATTTGCCGCCGCATAATAGGCCGCCTCTGAGGTGTCTTCGCCTTTGCTATCTTTAAGATAAGGAGGCCCCCAGCCTCGGGTATCATCCCCACCTTGAGGTCGTTCAATTTTTATAACCTCTGCTCCCAAATCAGCCAGGTTCTGCGTGCACCAAGGGCCTGCCAACACCCGTGTTAAATCCAAAACGCGCACTCCAGCTAATGGAGCCATTCGCCTACTCATCCCGCTCTCCCTTTCATCGATTACAGCCACCACCTAGCGACTGCACGCCGTCAACCGTGTTACCCCGCCATCCCGAGGCATTTTTGCACTTAAAGGCACACACCCCGACGCATCACACCATTCATAATCAGCGCTAAACTCTGATCGAGTCAAGAACAAAGCGGCGGGATATGACTGTGTTGGCACATAGTGATACCAACCGTCTTTCAACACGGCATCAGCCGGTGGCTCCATACCCGCCGCAGACCCTTTAACCCTAGCAGCGACTGCATACAGTACAGCTTGTTGCTGTTCGAGTTTGACTTGGTAGTCCTCCTCCCAGCGTACTTTTTCTATGGTGTGAGTCCAAGCCAAAGTGAAGCGTTCAGTCGCAATAAACTGAGGCGGTACGTCTTGCGCTGCCGCCAACTGCATACAGACGCCTAGTAGCTGCGCCATCATGCCAACGCGTTTGCCTTATTTCTGCGCGTTAACAGCACATGCCAGAGCAAGAATAAAGCCGTAGCCGCCGCGCCAATTTGATCAGACCAAGGGTTTGCCCATACCAACATACCCGCAGCAACAATGACGTAGATTCGTTCTAGCCAATTTAAGCGAGAGAACAAAAACCCAGTCGCTCCAGCTCCCCAAAGCACAATAGCGACGATGGCTTTAACGACCACAAAGACAACCTCGCCAAAGTGCGTGTACTCTTGCAGCATTAACGCAGGGGAATACACCGCCATATAGGGCACCACAAAACCCGCAATCGCCACCCGGATAGCCTGAAAGCTAATTTTCAAACCAGAGCTCTTGGCAATGGGGGCCGCAGC
>DUNB01000058.1 GCA_012839585.1 Alcaligenaceae bacterium
GCATCGATTAAGGTATAAACAGGTTGATCTAGCTGCGCCACGATGGCGTCGGCCTCAACCGTTTTTTGTTGGGGTTGTACGGTTAAGGTGGAATGCGTGCTTGGCACAGGGGGAAGCTCTAAACGGGCATCGGTAACACCGCCAGCCTCTAGCCATGCTTGCCAGCCCCCATCCAAAATCATCACATTTTTAAATCCTGCCCAGCGCAACAGCCACCAAGTACGTGCTGCCATATGAGCTTGACTGGCATCGTAAACCACAATGCGTTTTTCTGGTGTTAGCTGGTATTGCTGCATCAACTGCGCAAAGGCATTGAGATCCGGCAAGGGATGGCGTCCATTTTGCCCCGTTTTGCGCCCAACCAACTCAGCCTCGTTATCTAAAAAGTACGCACCCGGAATATGAGCCTGCATATATTGTTGCCGCCCCAACTGATGATTCATCAAATCATGGCGCACATCGAAAATAACCGTATCGCCTTGGTGCAAATGTTGTTGTAGTTCTTTAGCACTGATTAGTAATTGAGACATAATTATCCTTTATTTAGCCGCACTTTCTGTGGTCTGACCCCGCATAATACGATCTTCGCTATAGGTACGCCAAGCTGAAATCAACCCAGAGAGTATAATTAACACCATGCCTGCCCAAGCAATGGGGTCAGGTAAATCGCCCCAAAACACAATACCGATGAGGGCAGCAAATATAATGGTTGAGTATTGCAATACGGCCGTCAACAAGGCCGAACCCAAGCCAAACGCTCGGGTCATCGCGAGCTGGCCAAACAATCCAAATAAGCCTATACCTACCAAAGCCGCATAAGCCTCCCAGCCAATCGCGGCCCAACCCAATACCGCCAATGCTACGGCACCGACCACGCAGACACAGCAAGAGAAAATAAAGACGGTGCGCCATTCGGGTTCGCCCAAACGCCCTAACTGACGGATTTGCAGCATGGCCACGGCGGCAAAGGCCCCCGCCGTTAAACCCAGCATTGCATACGGTAATTGTTCCTCGTTGATGCTAGGCCTTAAGACCGCCACCACCCCTATAAAACCTAAGGCTACGGCTAAAATACGAATAGGGTCACGCTGTGTGCCACCAAAAAATAACATCCATACGCCAATAAATAAGGGTGCGGTATAGTTCAAGCTAATCGCTGTCGATAAGGGCAACATGGATAAGGCGGTAAAACCCAGCCACATGGAGCTCACTCCAAAACCATTGCGCAACAAATGAGCTTTCCAGCTGCTAGGTCGCAAACTGCGTTTATGTTTGTGCGCCCAAGCCCATAACAAAATCACAGAGGGGATGCCTCTAAAGAGTATAATTTGAGGCATGTTGGCATCATAATCGGCGGCCACTTTTACACCAGCGCCCATCAGCGCAAACATAACACAAGCCACCAACATCCATAACGACTGCATGAGAAAATCACCTTAATCTGGGCGCAAAACGTTACTATACTCTGCGCCCTTGAAAATGAGACAATTGACTCCACTTTATCAGTCAAATATCGGACACTGTGGCGTTTTCGCCGGATATTTTTTACTACGCTATAGGAAATACGCATGAAGCGAATTTTTTTATTCTTAAGCACAAACTTGGCCGTAATACTGGTCTTAAGTATTGTGCTCAACCTGCTTGGTGTAAACCGATTTCTTGCAGGATCAGGGATTAATATCCCACAACTTTTAATCTTTTCTTTGGTGGTGGGTTTTACCGGCTCAATTATTTCTCTGCTCATGAGCAAATGGATGGCCAAGCAAAGCACCGGCGCTTATGTCATTGACCCACACAATCCGCGTAACCAACAAGAAGCCTGGCTCGTTAGCACCGTGCATCAGCTGGCCGATAATGCAGGCATTGCTCACCCCGAAGTTGCCATCTACGAAGGCGAACCCAACGCCTTTGCCACAGGCGCTTTCAAAAACGATGCCTTGGTGGCGGTTTCTACCGGATTGCTTTCCAGCATGACCCAAGAAGAGGTCGCCGCCGTTCTAGGTCACGAGGTAGCTCACGTGGCCAATGGTGACATGGTCACGCTAACGCTAATCCAAGGCGTAGTGAATACCTTTGTGGTGTTCTTCGCCCGCATCGTGGGTTATGTGGTCGATCGAGTCATCCTCAAAAATGATCGCGATGGCGTTGGTATGGGCTACTACGCCGCCGTCATTGTCAGCGAAATCGTCTTTGGCGTGTTGGCCTCTATTATTGTGGCCTGGTTCTCTCGCTTACGTGAATATCGCGCTGACGAGGGCGCTGCAAAACTGATGGGCTCGCCGCAACCGATGATTAACGCTCTGGCCCGACTCGGTGGTGTAGAAACCTCTGATCTGCCCAAATCCTTTGAGGCAGCAGGTATCGCCGGCGGTCGCTCTTTAGGTGCTTTGTTTGCCTCGCACCCACCTATAGAGGACCGTATCCGAGCACTACAACAACGCGGCCAATAAACGCTACGCAATAGAAAGCTCTAAGTACAAAAAACCCCAAAAATCAAATTGATTTTGGGGTTTTTTTTCATGGCCTAGTCTTTTTAATGACTAGGTTTTGTGATGTAACACAGCAGACATAGCTTTAGTGAGCTTGCCCCCAGTTATCTCCCACACCGACCTCTGCAATCAGCGGCACGTCCAGCTCTGCCACTGACTCCATCAGCTGTGGTAGCTGTTGCATTAGTATTTCCACCTCGTCTTCTGGCGCATCAAATACCAACTCATCATGCACCTGCATGATCATCAAGGTTTTCATGTTGTTCTCATCTAGCCAATGCTGCACGGCTACCATTGCTTTTTTGATCAAATCAGCGGCTGTGCCCTGCATCGGAGCATTAATCGCCGCACGCTCGGCACCACGCGCTCGAGGTCCTTTAGCCAAAATATCCGGAAAATATAATCGGCGACCAAACACCGTTTCTACATAACCTTGCTGTTTGGCTCGCTCTTTAATCTGGTCCATATACTGGGCCACACCAGGATAACGACTGAAGTAACGATCAATGTATGATTTGGCCGCGGCATTGGTAATGCCTAAGTTTTTGGCTAAACCATACTGCCCCATGCCGTAAATCAAACCAAAGTTAATGGCTTTGGCCGCATGACGCTGATCTGGGGTGACCTGATCCGGTTCCACATGGAAAATTTCGGCAGCGGTTGCCGTGTGCACATCGCCCCCTTCAGCAAACACACGCTGTAGGTTTTCATCACCAGATACGTGCGCCATGATACGTAATTCGATTTGCGAGTAATCCGCTGCCACAATTTTACCCTGAGCAGCCACAAAGGCATCACGCACTTGACGCCCCTCGGGTGTACGCACGGGAATGTTTTGCAAATTAGGATCTGAAGAAGCCAAGCGACCGGTAATGACTGCCGCCTGTGCGTAGCGGGTATGCACACGCCCTGTTTTAGTATCCACCATTTTGGGCAGTTTATCGGTATAAGTAGACTTTAATTTAGCAATGCCACGATATTCGAGAAGTAGTTTAGGCAAGGGATAATCCAGTGCTAGCTCCTGCAACACGTCCTCGCTGGTAGACGGTGCCCCACCTGCGGTTTTACGCACCACCGGAATACCCATTTTGTCGAATAAAATTTCCCCCACCTGTTTGGGAGAGTTCATATTAAAGGGCTGACCGGCCAATTCGTAGGCCTGCTGTTCTAAATCGACCAATCGCTGCCCTAGCGCCTGACTTTGTTGGGCTAGCAGCTGGCTATCTATCGCCACCCCATTGCGCTCCACCGTGCCTAAGACCACCGAAGTCTGTAATTCCAGTTGGTAAATATCCTCTAGGCCTGAACGTGCCGTAATTTGAGGACGCAGAGTCTGGTGCAAACGTAGCGTCATATCGGCGTCCTCGGCCGCGTAATGCGCGGCAGTGGCCACATCCACCTCGTCAAAACCAATCTGTTTAGCACCCTTGCCGCAAATGGCCTCATACGACGTGCCCTCAATGCCTAACCAGCGCAGCATCACGTCTTCCATATTGACACGTTTGTGCGCCTCTAATACATAGGCTTGTAGCATGGTGTCATCCGCAATGCCTTGTAAAGCAATGCCCTCGTTTGCCAAAACATGCGTATCGTATTTGGCATTATGCAAAACCTTGGTGGCTTTGCTGCTTTCAAGCCAAGGTTTCAGCAAATCCAGCACCTGTGCTTTATCAAGCTGTTGCACCTGATCGGTGCCACGGTGAGCCACGGGAATATAACAAGCCTGACCGGGCTGCACAGATAAAGACAGCCCCACCAAGCTGGCTTGCATGGGATCCAAAGAGGTAGTTTCAGTATCCAAAGCAACACGATCAGCCTGCTCTATGAGCTTAATCCACTGCTGTAACGCCTCTAGCGTTAACACGGTTTGGTAATCAATTTGATCTACCTGTGGCGCTTGAGCCTCAATCACATCGGGTTGGTTTTGCGACGCAGGCGCAGCGGCCTGATCTTTTGCAGGCTCTACGGCTTTGCTACGATCCTGCGTAGGCAATTGCTTTTCATCACCAGTCAGCTCTCTGAGCCAGGTTCTAAAACCGTACTCATTAAAATAATGCTCTAGTTGTTTCTTGTCTTTGGGACGCGGCTTCAGCTGAGTCACCTCTGTCATTTCTTTAGGTAGATCACAATCCAACTTAATTGTGACTAACTGGCGAGTTAGCTCAAAGTTCGGGATAAATTCGCGTAAATTATTTCCTACCACCCCTTTGATTTCATCGGCATGAGCAATTAAATTATCTAAGGTTTCGTATTGGTTTAACCATTTTTGTGCCGTTTTAGGTCCAACTTTGGGTACGCCAGGAATGTTATCTGAGCTATCACCGATAAGCATGAGATAATCAATGATCTGATCGGCGCGCACGCCGTATTTATCTAATACGCCCTGCTCGTCTTGACGCTCGTCTTTCATGGTGTCGATCAATTCAATGTGTGAATTGACCAACTGCGCCAAGTCTTTATCACCCGTCGATATAATGGTGTGTATACCCTCTTGGGCGGCTTGATGCGCTAAGGTACCAATGATGTCGTCCGCCTCTACACCGGGCACACATAACAACGGCCAGCCCATGGCCTGTATAATTTCATGTAAAGGGGCGATTTGCTGGGCCAAATCCTCGGGCATAGATAGACGCTGCGCTTTATATTGCGTATACAATTCGTCCCTAAAGGTTTTGCCCTTGGCATCAAACACACACGCCATATAATCGGCATCGATGTCTTGCAAGAGCTTGCGCAGCATATTAATCACCCCGTACATGGCGCCTGTAGGCTCGCCACGCGCATTGGTTAAATTACTGCGAAACATCGCATAATAAGCGCGATATAAATAGCTGGACCCATCTACTAGCAACAAGGTTTTTTTCATGTCTAATAATAAAATTGTACGTTTACCGGCTTCTCTGCAAATCCCAATCATCAGTAAAGAGCTGCAAACTGCAGCGGACACTCTACAAGAAATTGGTTGGGGCGTAAGTGTTTTTGGTAGTGCTCGTCTTAAACCCGAACATAAATATTATCAATTGGCCGAAGAACTAGGAAAGCGTTTGGCCAAAGCCAACTATCCCGTAATTGCAGGCGGTGGCCCCGGTATCATGGAGGCCGCAAACAAAGGCGCCTTTGAGGCTGGGGGCAAAAGTGTGGGGTTAAATATTCACCTACCACGTGAAACCACTAATAACCCATACCAAACGCATAGTTTACAGTTTGATTACTTTTACTCTAGAAAAGCCACCTTTTTCATGCACAGCGCTGCGTATATTGCGCTACCCGGTGGCTTTGGAACCTTAGATGAACTTTTTGAGGCCATCACCTTAGTCCAAACCAAAAAAAATCCGCCAGCCCCTATTGTACTGGTTGGCACTCGGTTCTGGGCAGGACTAATTGATTGGATTAAAGAACAGTTAATTAGCCATGCGTTTATTTCACCAAATGACGTAAACTTGATTACTGTCACCGATGATTTGGACGAGGTCATGCACATCATAAATAAGTTTTGCACGCAGATTACAGCCAGAGAAAGCAGCGCGCCAGTGCTTCCTCAATAAGCTGTCTCATATAAAGGACTACGCTCAATGAAAAAAACATTACGCCAACTCTCTATCGTTGCCCTGTTTGGCGCCGCCTCCTTGGCTCACGCCTCTGAGTTCAAAGAAATCCGCATCGCTACCGAGGCTGGCTACCCTCCTTTTGAGTACGTTGCCCCTAGCGGTGAGCTCCAAGGATTTAACATTGATATCGGTAACGAGATCTGTAAACGCCTGGAGGCTGAGTGCGTCTGGATTGACCAGTCTTTCGACAGTCTTATCCCTGGTCTACAGGCTCGTAAGTTTGATCTCGCTAACTCCACTATGACCGCTACCGATGCACGTCGTAAGGTCATTGATTTCTCTGTTCCCATGTACATCGTGGCCTCTCGTTTGGTTGCCCATAAGGACAAACCACTTGAACCTACCGTGGAATCCCTAAAAGGTCTGCGCATTGCGGTACAACAGGGCACCACCATGGAAAGCTACGCGCGCAAAGAGTGGGCCCCAAAAGGGGTTCAAGTCATTTCCTACCCCAGCTACACCAATGCCTTTACGGACTTAGCCGCAGGGCGTGTTGACGCCTCTTTCCAAGAGGCCCCTAACGCGATTGACGGTTTCTTGAAAAAACCAGAAGGAGCCGACTTTGCGCTGACGGGTGACACAATCAAAGATAGCGCCATTTTAAATGAACCCATTGCTATCGGTATCCGCAAAGGTAACAAAAAGCTTAAAGCCGCTGTGGATCAAACCATCCAAGCCATGCTAGAAGACGGTACAATTCAATCCTTTAGTGAAAAGTATTTCGAGCCTAACATCATCGAGCTACCTTCTAGCCACTAAGCCTCGTCTAACCAACGCCTTACTCTCCAGAATCGGTATGCAACACATGCCGGCTCTGGTCTGTTTTGGCCTTTACTCTTAATTCTCATGTTCTTAATGGGTTATGGTCCGCAACTGCTCGCGGGCACCTGGGAAACCATTAAATTAGCGGTTTTATCCCTCATTGTCGCCGTCTTACTCGGCCTGATTGCCGCCAGTGCCAAACTCTCTGCCAATCGTCTCGCTCGTTTGGTTGCGGCCGTCTATACCACCTTAATTCGCGGCATCCCTGATCTGGTTTTATTGCTACTGATCTTTTTCAGCTTACAGATCTACCTCAATGAAATCACCGATGCGCTGCATTTGCCATATATAGACATCGAGCCGTTTAGCGCAGGTGTGCTCACACTGGGTTTTATCTATGGTGCC
Organism: Alcaligenaceae bacterium; assembly: GCA_012839585.1. Lineage (GTDB taxonomy): Bacteria > Pseudomonadota > Gammaproteobacteria > Burkholderiales > Burkholderiaceae_B > Paenalcaligenes. The sequence continues at coordinate 7,265 of DUNB01000058.1, forward strand.
TATTTCACCGAGACCTTCCGAGGTGCGTTTATGGCCGTCCCTAAAGGGCAGTCTGAAGCCGCTATCGCTTACGGTTTTACTCGCTGGCAGGTTTTTAGTCGCGTGCAATTCCCCCAGATGATGCGTCATGCCCTACCCGGTCTAGGCAATAACTGGCAAGTTTTACTCAAAGCGACGGCCTTAGTATCTTTAATTGGCTTGAACGACCTAGTCAAAGTGTCCCAAAACGCGGGCAATGTGACTTTCCGAGTTTTCTTATTCATTAGCATCACTGGCTTGATTTACTTAGCCTTAACCACCGTGTCTAACGGCGTCCTGTATGCACTGGATAAACGTTATTCCGTGGGCGTCAAGAGGGCTGAGCTATGAACACCGTTCTCGAAGAATTTTGGCAGGCCTATCTCTATAGCAGTAACGGACAGCTCTCCGGTCTGGCTGTCACTTTGTGGTTACTTGCTATTTCCTTAGCCTTTGGCTTTGTGATCTCCTTATTCATGGCCATAGGCCGCAATTCGGCACGGGCTTATATCGCCAAACCCATTTGGCTCTTTACCTATGTGTTTAGAGGCACGCCTTTGTATGTGCAGATATTGTTCATCTACACCGGCATGTACAGCTTGGAATTTATCAAGCAAACTCCCGCCTTAAGTGCCTTTTTCCAAAGCGGCTTTAACTGTATGGTGTTGGCCTTGGTGCTCAACAACGTTGCCTACACCACTGAGATTTTTGCTGGAGCCATACGCCAAACCCCCGCTGGAGAAATCGAGGCGGCGCGCGCTTACGGCATGAGCAAATTCACACTGTATCGCCGCATTATTCTGCCCTCGGCGCTACGTCGCTCTTTACCGGTGTACAGTAATGAGGTAATCCTCATGCTGCATGCGACCTCCTTGGCTTTTACCGCCACCGTACCTGATATCTTAAAAGTCGCGCGCGATGCCAACTCTGCCACCTACGAGACCTTTGCCTCTTACGGCATAGCGGCTCTGATTTACTTAGCCGTGTCCTTTGTTTTTGTTGGCCTTTTCCGTCTATTAGAAAAACGTTTACTCGTCCACCTAAACCCTCAATCCAATTAACACCATGTCCACGCCCAAACTTTCTGTACAAAACATCCACAAAAGCTACGACCAGCACCAAGTGCTTAAAGGTGTGTCGTTGTCAGCGAATGCGGGGGATGTTATTTCTATTATTGGCTCCAGTGGCTCGGGTAAAAGTACCTTTTTGCGTTGCATTAACTTTCTAGAACTACCTGACCAAGGACGCATACAGCTGGGTCAAGACGTGGTCGAGGCCATTCCAGATGGCAAAGGCAATGTGAAAATCTCTGACCTAACTACCCTACGCGCCATGCGTACGCGCTTAGCCATGGTGTTTCAGCACTTTAACCTGTGGGGCCACCTTAACGTTTTAGCCAACGTGATGGAGGCCCCGGTCCATGTACTCAAAATTAGCCGCAAAGAAGCCCAAGAGCGCGCTGAGCATTATTTGGATAAGGTAGGCTTACCTCGCGCATCACACAAACAATACCCGGCCCATCTTTCTGGTGGCCAGCAACAACGGGTTGCTATTGCACGGGCTTTGGCCATGGAACCCGAGGTTATGCTTTTTGACGAACCCACCTCGGCACTGGATCCAGAGTTAGTCGGTGATGTGTTGCGTGTGATGCAGCAACTGGCCGAAGAAGGTCGCACCATGTTAGTGGTAACCCATGAAATGGGCTTTGCTCGTAACCTAAGCTCCGAGGTCGTATTTTTGCATAAGGGTATCATCGAAGAACAAGGTGCCCCCAAAGAGGTCTTAGATAACCCACAAAGCCCTCGTTTACAGCAGTTTTTATCGGGCAATTTAAAGTAACCGTAAAACATATCAAACAAGAACCTGATTAAACGTAACTAGCCCATAATACGAACGCACACAAACAAAAACGGACTGCTTAGGCAGTCCGTTTTTTTATCTAACAACTAGGTATTAGTCTTCACGATAGTGCTTGCGACGCTCGTGCTCTTTCAAGTAGCGCTTGCGCAAACGAATGGATTTAGGTGTTACCTCAACCAGTTCGTCATCATCAATGAAGTCAACCGCATACTCTAGAGTTAAGCGGATAGGTGGTACTAGGTCGATATGCTCATCTTTACCTGATGCACGAACGTTTGTGAGTTTTTTCTCACGAATGGGGTTCACAATCAGGTCATTATCACGACTATGAATACCAATGATCATGCCTTCGTAAACCGGATCATTCGGGCTCACAAACATACGACCACGTTCTTGGAGTTTCCACAACGCGTAAGCAACGGCCTCGCCATCATCCTGGCTAATCAACACACCATTACGACGCTCGCCCACGGTACCTTCACGCATAGGACGGTATTCATCATAAATATGACTCATCAAGCCCGTACCGCGTGTTAGTGTCATGAACTCGCCTTGGAAACCAATCAAACCACGGGCAGGAATACGGTACTCTAGACGCGTACGACCACGACCATCGGGTTGCATATCCAGCAAGTCACCACGACGACGGCCGAGCTCTTCCATCACACCACCCTGATGCGAGTCTTCCACATCAACGGTTAGTAGTTCGTAGGGCTCCATTTTGACGCCGTTTTCTTCACGGATCAGAACACGCGGACGGGATACAGCTAGCTCGTAGCCTTCACGACGCATGTTTTCAATCAAAATGGTTAAGTGCAATTCACCACGACCACAAACCTCAAAGGTCGTATCATCACCGGTGTCATTGACACGCAACGCCACGTTCGATTTCAACTCTAGATCTAGACGATCACGAATTTGACGGCTAGTCACGAATTTACCTTCACGACCTGCTAGTGGTGAGGAGTTCACCATAAAGTTCATGGTCAGTGTAGGCTCATCGATACGCAACAAAGGTAATGGATCAATGTGATTTGGGTCTGTGATCGTACAACCAATACCGATTTCCTCGATACCGTTGATCAACACAATATCACCCGCCTGAGCTTCAGGCACCTGTTGGCGATCCAAACCTTTAAAGGTTAATACTTGGTTAATACGACCTTTGGTTTGCTCGCCATCTGGACCGAATTTCACTACTACCTCTTGACCCGCACGTACACGACCACGGTTCACACGACCCACACCAATCTTACCTACGTAAGAGTTGTAGTCTAAGGAACAGATTTGCAATTGCAACGGACCATCTGGATCATCTTCACGCTGTGGCACGTGTTCTAGGATAGCTTCGAACAAAGGACGCATCGTACCTTCGCGGATATCCGGACTGTCACCGGCGTAACCTGACAAGCCAGAGGCGTAAACAATGGGGAAATCCAACTGTTCTTCTGTGGCGCCTAATTTGTCAAACAAATCGAAGGTTTCGTTGATGGCGTAATCAGGTCTAGCGCCACCGCGGTCAATTTTATTCACCACAACGATGGGCTTTAAGCCTAATTCCAGCGCCTTACGTGTCACAAAGCGGGTTTGAGGCATAGGACCTTCGACGGCATCCACCAACAACAACACCCCATCAACCATCGATAAAACGCGCTCTACCTCGCCACCAAAGTCGGCGTGTCCGGGCGTGTCAATAATGTTAATGTGTGTGCCTTCAAATTCTGCTGCACAGTTTTTAGCAAGAATCGTGATACCACGTTCTTTTTCAATATCACCGGAGTCCATCACACGATCAGAAACGTGTTCATTCGCACGGAACGTGCCGGATTGTTTCAATAATTGGTCGACCAGAGTGGTTTTACCGTGGTCTACGTGGGCAATAATCGCCACATTGCGCAAGGCGCGAGTCATAGTGCTTCCTTCTTGGAGTTGACTGGCTGTAATCCGGCCGGCAGATCAGACAGCGCGATGAGCGTTTGTTCCGGCTCAGACAGGTTTTGTAAGGCTTCGAGTTCTATAGAAGAATCCAAAGTAAAAGGCCCAACTTGGGTGCGTCGTAGGGCGGTCAAATGACCATAACAACCTAAAGCACGACCAATATCTTGGGCTAGAGTACGTATATATGTACCTTTGCTGCACTGCACAAATATGCGCAGCTCAGTTGGACTAAATTCAATTAGATCTAACTGATGAATCACAACATCACGGGGTGGTCGCTCTAGCTCTATGCCCTGTCGAGCATATTCATACAGCGGTTTACCATCACGTTTTAACGCCGAATACATCGGTGGTATCTGTTGTATAGCACCGGTAAATTGCGGCAAGATGGCAGTAACTTGTTCTTGGGTCACGCCAGTAAAATTTTCCGCCTGGGCCACGACCTCTCCGGTCAGATCCCCTGAATCGGTCTCTGATCCGAGTTGAATCGTGGCTTCATAGGCTTTATCGGCATCTAGCAATAAGCCAGAAATCTTGGTGGCTTTACCAAAACAACACACCAACAATCCGGTTGCAAAAGGGTCTAGCGTACCGGTGTGTCCGGCTTTGCGCGCGTCCATTGCTCGACGAGCGCGTTGTAGAGCGTGGTTGCTGGATAGTCCAACGGGCTTATCTAACAGCAACACGCCGTCCAACAAGCGACCGCGTCGTCGGCTTGCCATAATCTAATTCCTAAAGTATTTAAACAGAAAACGGCAACCGACTACGGTTGGTCGTCAGGGTCGTCGTCTGGCTTGAGATCAGCGTTAAAGGGTCGGTTGGCTTGCTCGATAAGCTTGCTCATTTCCATACCACGCACTACGTGATCGTCATAAAAGAAGCGCAAAGTCGGAACGGTATGGATGTGCAACATTTTAAAAAGTTGCGAATGCAACCAGCCGGCTTTGGCATTAAGAATTTCAGTCGCTGTTTCAGGTTCTGCACCCAAAACAGTAAAGTGAACTTTGGCGTGAGCATAGTCCGTAGACAGGTCCACCCCCGTAAGGGTGATTAGACCTGCCTTAGACATGTCGATCTCACGTTGGATTAGCTCGGCCAGATCCTTTTGGATCTGGTCGGCTAAGCGGACGTTGCGTCCGCTAATCGGTTTAGTTTTATGTCGTGCCATAAAAATTACAAAGTACGGGCAATTTCTTTGATTTCGAAGATTTCGAGCTGATCGCCCACTTCGATATCATTATTACCACGTAGCGTGATACCACAATCAAAGCCCTGACGTACTTCGCGTACATCGTCCTTGAAGCGGCGTAAAGATTCTAAGTGACCTGTCCAGATCACTACGTTATCACGTAACAAGCGTACTTGTGAGTCGCGTTTTACCAGGCCATCGGTGACCATACAACCTGCAACCTTACCAATACGTGAGATATGGTAGACCTCGCGGATTTCGACCATACCGATGATCTCTTCGCGCTGTTCGGGTTTCAACATACCAGATAGCGCGGCTTTGACCTCGTCCACTGCATCGTAAATCACGTTGTAGTAACGAATATCAATGCCGTTGAGTTCAGCTTGTTTGCGTGCTGTGGCTTCGGCGCGAACGTTAAAGCCTATGACGACAGCATTAGAAGCAATCGCCAAGTTCACATCGCTTTCGGAGATCCCCCCTACTGCGGCGTGAACCACTTGTACTTTCACCTCGTCAGTCGCCAGTTTCAACAAGGAAGAAACCAGAGCTTCTTGGGAACCTTGAACGTCTGTTTTGATGATCAAGGATAAGACTTTAGCTTCATCGCTGGCGTCTTCGAACAAGGACTCTAGGCGAGCGGCTTGTTGACGGGCCAATTTCACATCACGGTATTTACCTTGACGGAACAATGCGATTTCGCGTGCTTTGCGCTCATCAGCCATTGCGATCAACTCGTCACCCGCCGCAGGAACCTCGGTTAGGCCTTGGATCTCTACTGGAATGGAAGGACCGGCCTTAGCCAGGTTTTTACCTGTTTCGTTAGTCATCGCACGGACGCGACCAAAGCTAGCGCCTACCAACACGGTGTCGCCACGGTTCAAGGTGCCACTTTGTACCAACACGGTAGCAACAGGACCACGACCACGATCTAGACGAGCCTCAATCACTGTACCGCGTGCAGGGGTATTAACCGGAGCGGTTAACTCAAGCATTTCAGCTTGTAGTAGAACGTGCTCTAGCAAGTCATCGATACCTTCGCCAGTACGGGCGGAAACGGGTACAAAAGGTACATCCCCACCGTATTCTTCAGGAATGACGGACTCGGCAACCAGTTCTTGCTTAACGCGCTCTGGGTTACCTTCGGGTTTGTCGATCTTAGTGATCGCCACTACGATAGGTACCTCAGCGGCACGTGCGTGGTGAATGGCTTCGCGTGTTTGAGGCATCACACCATCATCAGACGCCACCACCAAAATCACCACGTCGGTGGATTTGGTACCACGTGCACGCATAGCGGTAAACGCCTCGTGACCGGGGGTATCTAAGAAGGTAATGTTGCCACGTTCGCTTTTAACGTTGTAAGCACCAATGTGCTGGGTAATACCACCGGCTTCGCCCGCAGCGATCTTAGCACGACGGATGTAATCCAGTAAGGAGGTTTTACCGTGGTCAACGTGACCCATCACCGTAACCACTGGAGCACGGGATTCTTCTTCGACCTCGCCAATGAAGACATCTTCGAGGAAGGACTCTGGATCATCCAATTTTGCGGCAACCGCAACGTGACCCATTTCCTCTACAAGAATCATCGCTGTTTCTTGGTCTAGGACTTGGTTAATGGTAACCATTTGGCCTAGTTTCATCAGGTGTTTAATCACCTCGGTGGCCTTAATCGCCATTTTGTGCGCCAAATCAGCAACCGTTATGGTCTCAGGCACAGCGATCTCGCGTGCGATAAATTCTGGCTGTTGTGGCTGCTGTTGACGTTGCTCTTCTTCGCGTCCGCGACGACCACGTCGGCCACCACGTGACGATGCGCGCCAAGCCTCTTTGCCTGTGGCTGCTGCAGCCACATCCGCTTTAGAGGTTTTGCGACGGTTGTCGGTCCAGCTGCTATCAGCGGTTTTAGCGGCCTTAACGGCTTTTTTGGCCTCGGGAGCTTTCACGTCTTTTTTGCTGCTGGTTTTGCTGGCTTTTTTCGTCTCTTTTTCAGGGTCTGCAGCACGCAGCACCTTGCGAGGACGGTTTAGCATTTCACTAATGGCAGCGGCTTCAGCGGCGGCTGCACGGCGTGCGCGTTCGCGCTCGCGATCTGCTTCAGGGTCACTGGCGGCATCCGAAATAGGATGGCGATCACCTAAAGAGGGAGCTGGCACTTTTGCTGCAGCACGGGGTTTAGTTGGTGCGGCGCCACGAGCTTTATTCTGTTGTTCGTTACGCGCAGGGCTGGTTTTTTTAGCGGCGGTTTTTTTCTCGTCGACCACGTTATCCTGTTTTTTCGTCTGTTCTGCCACGGCAGGCTTTACCTCATCAGCCTTTTCCACAGAGGCAGGCTGTTCGTTAGCGGTAGTCTGCTTGGCTGGGGCCGATTTTTCTGATGGGGTAGTTACCGGCTCGGTAGCAGCAGACTGCTTGGTTTTTTCGGCACCCGTACGTTCAGTTTCCTGTTTTGCGGGTGATGATGTAGTGAGCTCAGGAGCCTCTGCTGCTTTTGCAGTAGGTGTTGGCTCGGTGGACTCTGCTTTAAGGGTCGGTTTGACCTCGGGTTTAGCAACAGGTGTTGCTTCTGATACTGGTGCAGGTTGAGCTTCCGTTTTAGCAACGGCAGGCTCGGTTGCGACTTTAGGAGCCTCGGGTGTTTTCTCCTTGGCGACCTGCTCTTTGGCTGCTGCCTGAGCTTTTTCGGCCTCTGCCAGTAACTCAGCAGTATCACGCTTTACGTAGGTACGGCGTTTAACAGTTTCAACCTGAATCGTGCGCGAGCGCCCTGAACTGTCAGCCTGACGTATCTCAGACGTTTTTCTACGTGTTAACGTGATTTTATCCCCACGAACCGACTCCATCAATTTATTTTTATCTGCGTCCGTGATCGTGTCTTTGATTGACTTAACGGGAACCCCTGCGCTTTGCAGTTGTTCAAGCACGGACTCGGCTGATCTTTTAAGTTCCTGGGCGTACTTTTCAACTGTGTTACTCGGCATTCGACTCTCTCTTTAACGACTTTATTCTAATAAATATGACCCCAGTTGCCGCACAAAAGTGCGGCGACGTTGCAATAGCGGCTTATTCATCGAACCAATGGGCTCGGGCGCGCAAAATCATAGCACTGGCGTCCTCGCTGTCTAGTTCAGCTATTTCGGCTAATTCGTCCGTAGCTAATTCGGCTAAATCATCCAAAGTGGTAATCCCTTTGGCAGCTAGGCTAACCAAAATATCGGGGGTCATACCTTCGATTTCCTGTAGGTCTTTCGCTACAGACTGTACGAGCTCTTCTTTGGCAATGGCTTCAGACAACAACGCATTGCGTGCTCGGGTACGCAGTTCGTTCACTAAGTCTTCATCAAACGCCTCAATTTCTAGAAGTTCTTGTAGTGGGACATAAGCCACTTCTTCTAGGCCAGTGAAACCCTCATCAATCAGGATATTTGCTACGTCAACGTCTACATCTAAACGCTGTACAAATAAATCCAAGAGCTCTTTACGCTCTTCGGCTTGACGATCCTGATTTTGCTCTGGCGTCATGATATTGAGTTGCCAACCGGTTAGCTCAGAGGCTAAGCGCACGTTTTGACCACGTGAACCAATTGCCTTCGGTAGGTTTTCCTCATCTACCACCACATCCATGGCGTGTTTGTCTTCATCGACCAAAATAGACTGAACATGAGCAGGCGCCAATGCACCGATCACAAATTCAGCCGGGTCATCTGACCACAACACGATATCCACTTGTTCGCCGCCTAATTCATTACGCACGGCGGTCACACGTGATCCACGCATCCCCACACACGTTCCAATGGGGTCAATACGTTGATCATAAGCCACTACGGCAATTTTAGCGCGCACACCCGCATCACGAGCAGCAGCTTTAATTTCCAAGAGGCCTTGTTCAATTTCAGGTACTTCGTTTTCGAATAGCTCTCGGATGAACTCAGGCGCTGTACGAGACAAGAACACCTGCTGACCACGTGCTAAACGATCGACTTTTTGTACCCAAGCGCGTACACGATCACCCATACGAATATTTTCTTTGGGGATCATTTCGCTGCGAGGCAAACGGGCTTCGATTTTACCCATTTCGATAATGGCATCGCCTTTATCAATACGCTTTACTGTTCCCGATACGATGGTTTCACCACGATCTAGAAAATCATTAAGCATTTGCTCGCGTTCTGCATCACGGATGCGTTGCAGAATGGCTTGTTTAGCTGTTTGTGCACCAATACGTCCAAACTCGATGGACTCAAGGGGCTCTTCGATGTAGTCACCGACTTCGATATCAGGTGCGTATTCGAGTGCATCCGAGTACATTTCCTGTTTGTCTGGTTCTTGGAGGCCGGCCTCATCAGGCACCACCAGCCAGCGACGGAAACTTTCGTATTCGCCGGTTTGACGGTCGATATCAACACGGATATCCACGTCCTCTTCGAAGCGTCGCTTCATTGCTGACGCTAAGGCCCCCTCGAGGGCACCAAATACTACATCGGGCTCTACGCCTTTTTCACGCGCCAGTGCATCGACTAGCAAAAGAATTTCGCGACTCATCGCTTTCTACCCTTGAAATCAAGAATGGGATCCAATTTGGCTCGGTCTACATCGTCAAAACTAAATGTTAAGTCCCGTACCTGTCCCGATGACTGTTCTACCTCTAACACAAATTCAGTATCTACCGTTGCCTCTGAGGGCTCTAGGTTTTCAGGCGCATACAAAAGGCCACGAAATACTTTTTGGTTGTCTACCGGTTCAAATAATCGTAATTCAACACGCGAGCCTGAGAAACGCACGAAATCAGCCACCCGCTTCAGCGGACGATCCACACCGGGAGAGGTGACTTCGAGACGATCGTAATCCACGTTTTCGACCTCGAAAACGCGAGACAGTTGTTTTGATACCTCTTCGCAGTGGTCAATCGTAATACCACTGGGGTGATCAATAACAACACGCAACAAGCCCTTTGGGGCGCGCTCTACATCGACCAGTTCGATGTCCGTCCCTAATAGACTTTCCTGAGTTAGTGCGAAAATATCTGTCATAAAATCCAAAAAAAATGGGCTGTATGCCAGCCCACTGCTACTGTGCCAACGGCTTAAAAAGCAATTGACCAGCTCATTGCTAAACGATGCTCTGAGAGCCTTTCAATAGACCCTAAAACCATAAGTAAAGAGCAACTATTGTATTAAGCCCTATATTCTAACAGAAATTTAAAAAAATTCCTGTTAGTTCTAGTAGCTTACCGCACAAAGCAACGGGCAAGCGGGTGAAGTATCAAAGCTTCACCCTTCTGTTTAAATATGTGGCGTATTAACTACTACGCCGTCCCACACGAGCTAATTTAGACTCGTGAGCGCCTGCGCCGGGCTGCCAATCATCACGACGACGATTGCCCCCAGCACGGCTGGTGTTTTTACTAGCACTTTTACCTGCATGTTTACGAGCAGAGCCCTGACGACGATTTTCGCCGCCAGTGGTAGCAGCCGCTGCAGCACCGCGACGTGCTCCACGCTGCGGACGCTGTGGCGCACCACGATCTGCATTCGGGTGACCATTTGCTAAGCCACCACTAATTAGCAGGCCGGTGCCCAGAGGCTCACCCACCAACATGGGCTGCCCCATCATGCCACGGCGCGCCGAATGGCGTCGTGCCGGCTGTTCTGAGGCGCGGTATCCGGGTGGCATGGCACTATCGTGCGTGAGCGGCTGCTGAGAGCGTCGACCACGTTGTGACGACTGTGCTACAGACCCATCCGGGCGTATCAAACCAAGGCGCAGCATCAACGCTGTTGCCATTTCGGGAGAGAACTCCTCCCAGCGACCACGGCGCAAGTTAGATGGTAAAACAATCTCACCAAATCGCGTACGAATCAAGCGGCTTACCGTTAAGCCCACGGCTTCGAACATGCGACGTACTTCGCGGTTACGGCCTTCGTTAATGGTGACGCGATACCAACGATTGCTGCCCTCGCCGCCCACAAACTCTAAGGAGCCAAACTGCGCCATGCCGTCTTCAAGTTCAATACCCTGTGTCAGCTGTTTCATTTGCTCAGGCGTTAATTCCCCTAAGACTCGTACAGCGTATTCGCGTTCCGCGCCGTAACGTGGGTGCATAAAGCGGTTGGCCAAATCACCCGAGTTGGTAAAGATCAACAAGCCTTCGGTGTTTAAATCCAAGCGCCCTACCGATAGCCATTTACCCATTTTAATTTTGGGCAAACGTGAAAATACCGTTTCACGCCCACCAGGATCATCGTGACTGACAATTTCACCCGCTGGCTTGTGGTACAGAATAATGCGAGGCGGACGATCCGCATCTGGACGGCGAATAATTCGACCATTTACTCGAACCACATCCTCGGCACCCACACGTTGACCGATATAAGCCGGTTCGCTATTAACCGACACTCGTCCTGAAATAATCAGGTCTTCCATTTCGCGGCGTGACCCCACCCCCGCATCCGCCAAGACTTTGTGTAGTTTAGGCTTTACCGCATCAGAGCTTAAGAATCGACCTAAGCGCTCTGCGGTGGGCTCCACGCTATCGAGGAAAGACAGTCCTAAATCCGAATCGTCTTGTTGACGCTCTGGACGACGACGTGCATTTTTCTGTGCACGACGTGGGTTAGCAGCGCGTCGAGGTTTTTGCTGAGGGGCTTGGTTGGCTTGTGGTTGTGCTTTTTGTTCTTGCTCTACCTCGGCCTTTGGATTCTGGCCCTGGGAGCGTCGAGGTTTGCTTTCTTGGACGGCATCTCCGCGACGACGTCTGAAGGGAGTGCGTAGTTTTCGTCCTTTGCTTTTAGAAGCTGAGGACGAAGCCGCCGACTGCGCGTCAGGGGCTGGCTGTTTTGGGTCAGTCATTGGACGAAGAAACTCCTTCTGGTTTATATTTTTTCCGCAGCCTCCACACCCGAAACAGGGGGGGCTTGCTCTGTATTGATTTTTTGCGAATCAGAGAGTGATTGCTGAAATACGTCTAGGTCTTGTGGCGTGTCCAACGCAGGCAGATCCTGGATGGAGCGCAAACCTAAATCATCTAAAAATTGTTTAGTGGTCCCAAATAGTGCGGGACGGCCAGGCGCATCTCGGTAGCCTAAGACCTCAATCCAACCTCTGTCTTCTAGGGTGCGAATTATTTGGGTAGATACACTTACACCGCGTATGTCTTCTATGTCGCCGCGTGTTACGGGCTGACGCCAAGCGATAATAGCTAAGGTTTCTAAGGTGGCGCGAGAGTAACGGGCGGGTCGGTCTTCTTTTAGGCGCAATAAGTACGGCTGCACATCGCTGCGACTTTGAAAGCGCCAGCCGCCTGCCACCTGCACAAGCGCTAAGCCTTTATCCTGCCAAGCACTGGCAAGCGTGGCCAGATGTTTCTTTATTGTATCCGCAGTTAGCTCAAACGGGTCAAATGCTTTTCGCATCTGTTGTATAGAAAGCGGTTGCTCTGCACACAATAATAACGCTTCTAGGATGCGCTGTATCTCATTTTCCGTCATTTTTACTAATTTTCCAAGTAGGACTTACTTTTTTTACTCATTATCGGAGCAAATAGCCTCTATCCCAACCCTCTTTACACAAAATAGGAGGGGTATGTGTTTAAAACACCCCACACTCTGGGCTAGTGTTTGTTTGTAATGGCGGCTTGATTCTTTAGCTAAATCTTTAACCTCTACACCTGCACCTCTACTCATCGCTTAAAGCAACAGAATGCGGTGGAGCTGTTTACCTCCCTAGGATGAAGGCGTGCCCTACAAACAGGGCACGCTCAAAGAGAGGCGTGAAAGAGACGACTATTTAATGGCTAGGATCTCTGTCTTTACAGTATCAAATACTGCCGTAATACGGGTATCTGGCGCTTTATCCAAAAGACTGACCACATAGATGCTCAGGCTAGCCAAAACAAAGCCTGGGATGATTTCATATAAGCCCCACCAAGCGTAATGATTCCAGAGCAATACCACTGCTGCGCCAACCACCATACCCGCCAAGGCCCCATTGCGGGTCATTCTTCGCCACAACAACGACATGATAACCACCGGACCAAACGCTGCACCAAAACCCGCCCAGGCATAGCTCACCATCGAAAGCACTCGACTTTCTGGGTTCCACGCTAAGGCAATAGCAATCAAAGCCACCGCCAACACCATGGAACGCCCAAACCAAACCAGCTCTTTGTCCCCAGCTTCGCGACGCAAAAAGGTTTTATAAATATCTTGGGTTAAGGAACTAGAACACACAAGCAGCTGCGCCGACAAGGTGCTCATCACAGCAGCCAAAATAGCCGCCAACAAAATGCCAGAAATCCAAGGATTAAACAGCAAAATGGAAAACTCGATAAAGACGCGCTCTGAGTTAGCCGACACACCTGCTGCTTGCTCTGGGTGAGCGGCAAAATAACCAATACCAAAGAACCCCACCGCAACCGCACCAGCCAAGCAAAGAATCATCCAGCTCATCCCAATACGACGTGCATTAGGAATGACCTGTACGGACTCTGCAGCCATAAAGCGCACCAAAATATGTGGCTGACCAAAATAACCCAGTCCCCACGCCAAAGCAGACACAATACCTACAGTGGAAATACCGGAAAGCAGATCGACGCTGGCAGCATTGACGGCTTGTGCTGCTTCTACCGTTTCACCCCACCCTCCTACTTGATACAACACAATAATAGGAATCAACACAAGGGCCGTGAACATTAAAGAGGCTTGAATCGTATCAGTCCAACTGACCGCCAAAAAGCCTCCAATGAACACATAAGCAATAGTACAAAACGCCCCTAACCACAGCGCTGTCACATAGGGCATACCAAACATGCTTTCAAACAAGCGCGCGCCTGCCACCACCCCTGACGCACTATAGAGCGTAAAGAAAATCAAAATCACCACAGCAGACACAATACGCAAGGCATTGGACGTATCGTTGAAGCGGTTAGAAAAGAAGTCCGGTAAGGTCAACGCGTTGCCCGAACGTTCCGTATACACACGCAAACGCGCGGCAACCAAACGCCAATTCAAATAAGCACCGCAAATCAAACCAATGGCAATCCAAGAAGCCGAGATCCCCGTGTCATACACCGCGCCAGGCAAGCCCATCAACAGCCAACCACTCATATCGGAAGCCCCAGCTGCCAGTGCCACCACAAAAGGTCCAAGCTTAGATTTGTCGGACTATATATTAGGCGGACGCAAGCTTGGACCTTTTGTGGTGGCACTGGCAGCTGGGGCTGCCAGGCAAGCCCATCAACAGCCA
>DUNB01000059.1 GCA_012839585.1 Alcaligenaceae bacterium
AATACATTTGTTGGAGCCCGTTTATGCGCTATCTAGTTTGGGTATTGCGACTGTTGGTGTTTGTCGTTGTGCTTTTGTTTGCACTCAAAAACACAGAGCCAGTACAAGTTAATTTTTTCGCTGATTATGCCTTAGCCAATGTGCCTTTAATTGTGGTGATGTTGGTGGCCTTTTTATTGGGTTTGATCCTTGGCTTGTTGCTGATGATCTTAAATGTCATGCGAAAAAATCGTGAAATCGCCAAGTTAAAGCGTGATGTGGCTCGTTTAGAAGACGAATTAAAACATCCCGTGACACCAACGGATCCTGTGGCAGCTGAAACCATTGCGCCATTAGCTCCGCTCTAATCGAGGTGTAGTGTGGATTTTGAACCCTGGTGGCTTTTGATTGTCCCCGTGTTGTTTGGTCTGGGCTGGGTAGCAGCGCGGGTGGATTTTAAGCAAATGCTCTCCGAGAGCAAACAACTGCCTGATTCGTACTTCAAAGGTTTGAATTTCCTCCTTAACGAGGAACCAGATCAGGCCATTGATGCTTTTGTGGAGGTGGCCAAATTAGACCCGGAAACCACAGAGCTGCATTTTGCTTTAGGTAGTTTATTTCGCCGCCGCGGGGAAATGGAGCGAGCTATTCGGGTTCATCAAAGCCTGTTGGCTCGCACAGACTTACCGGATGCAGAACGTGAAAACGCGCAGTTTGAGATTGCCCAAGATTTTCTTAAGGCTGGGATGTTGGACCGAGCCGAGCAGGCTTTTGAAGCCGTAGCCACTGGGCGCCATGCGGTGCCAGCCGTGCGTGCGCTCATTCATATTTACGAGTCGGGCCAAGACTGGCCCAAAGCGATTGAAACCGTTCGCAGGCTACGTACTTTGGTCGAGGAACCGGTCCCGCAATTGGTGCATTATCAGTGCGAGCAAGCCGATGCGGCCTTGATGCGCAGAGAACCTGATTTGACGGCGGCTGAAATAGCTCTGAATGAGGCAGAAAAAGCGGCTAAGGCCTTGGGCGATAAAGAGGGCAGTCGTGCTTCAGCTGCGCGCATTTTTATGCTACGAGCCAAACTGGCTCAACTGCAGTCAGATTATGCGCTACAACAGTTTTACCTCTTAGAGGTGTTACGAGTCGCTCCCTTATACGCGGGCTTGATTGCTGCTGACTTAATGCAGTGTTTCACACAACAAGATCAAGCGGCCCTGGGACTGGCAGAACTTCAAAAGCATTATGAGCGTTATCCATCGGTAGATGTGTTCGCGCAAATATTCAAAGCATTACGTACGCAACAAGGGGCCGATGCTGCCTGGGCTTTTGCGCGCCAGGCACTAGCTAGCTCTCCTTCTTTGTTAGGTTTAGATCGCAGTCTGCAGTTTGAACTACAGCACGAGGACAACCCAGCGGCAGAGCATGTTTTAGGCGGTGATTTGGTGTTGTTGCGTCAATTGGTTAATAAACACACACAGCGTTTGGATCGCTATGCCTGTCAAAACTGCGGTTTTGAGGCAAAACATTATTATTGGCAATGCCCTGGCTGTACGCATTGGGAAAGCTATGCGCCTAAACGATTAGAGGAGATGCAGTGATGGGGTTTGCGACGCCAGATCAGCTCGCACAACTACGCATTTTGGTAGTGGGCGACATTATGCTGGACCGTTATTGGTTTGGGGAGGTCAATAGAATCTCTCCCGAGGCGCCTGTGCCCGTGGTAAAGGTGGCACGCAAAGAAGATCGCTTAGGTGGAGCCGCTAACGTGGCTCGTAACTGTGTCGCCCTAGGGGCACAGGCCAGCTTAATTGGCCTGATCGGTGTGGATGAGGCAGGGGAATCCGTCCAAGAGCTATGTCAAAAAGACGGCGTAAACGCCTATTTGTGTAAAGACCCCGCTCAGCCTACGATTCTTAAACTGCGTATTTTAGGGCGACAGCAGCAGTTGCTGCGGGTGGACTTTGAAAATCCACCCAGCGCCCAAGTCCTACAGCAACTTCACCAACATTTTTCTGATTTGCTCGCCAGTCATGATGTGGTGGTGTTGTCGGATTATGCCAAAGGGGCGCTGTCACAAGTCCATCTATTAATTGAAATGGCTAGGGCGCAGAATATTCCTGTTCTCGTCGACCCTAAAGGGGACGATTACAGCCGTTACTATGGCGCCAGCAGCCTAACGCCTAATCGAACAGAAATGCAGCAGGCGGTGGGTAAGTGGGAATCAGAAGAACAGCTCACGCACAAAGCTCAAAGTTTGCGTAATGAGCTGGGTTTAGAGGCCCTACTGATCACGCGCTCAGAACAGGGTATGACCATCTATACCGATGATGGCCGGGCCCATGCTGGGGCTCAGGCGCAAGAGGTGTTTGATGTGTCGGGG
Organism: Alcaligenaceae bacterium; assembly: GCA_012839585.1. Taxonomy (GTDB): domain Bacteria; phylum Pseudomonadota; class Gammaproteobacteria; order Burkholderiales; family Burkholderiaceae_B; genus Paenalcaligenes. The sequence continues at coordinate 2,357 of DUNB01000059.1, forward strand.
GCAGGTGATACCGTTTTAGCCACCTTGGCTGTGGCCAGAGCCGCAGGACTAAGCTGGAAAGAAGCCATGGGCTGGGCAAATAAAGCAGGTAGTATTGTGGTGGGTAAGCTGGGTACATCCACCGTAACCGCAGAGGAATTACGATGATAGTAGTAACAGGTGGGGCCGGTTTTATCGGCAGCAACTTATTATTGGGCCTAAATCAAATAGGCATTAACGATATTTTGGTCGTGGATGATCTGCTCGAAGGGGATAAATTCCATAACTTAGTCAACGCCGATATTGCAGACTACATGGATAAAGATGAGTTCCGCCGACTGCTACTCAGTGGTGGGCTGCCTAAAATCGATGCCGTATTGCATCAGGGGGCTTGTTCCGATACCACGGAACGTGATGGGCGCTATATGTTGGATAATAACTATAGGGTCACTTTGGAACTGTTCGAATATTGTCAAAAATACCGTATTCCTTTGGTGTATGCCTCCTCGGCCGCGGTGTATGGTGCAGGACCTAATTATGTAGAGGACATTCATAACGAGTCGCCATTGAATGTCTATGGTTATTCTAAATTCCTCTTTGATCAGGTTTTACGTCGTCATTTAGATCAGCTAACTGCTCCGGTGGTGGGGTTGCGCTACTTTAATGTGTATGGCCCTCAAGAAAACCACAAGGGACGTATGGCATCGGTAGCCCTACACAATATGCATCAGTACAAAAACGAGGGCTGTGTGCGTCTGTTTGGTGGCTGGGATGGTTATCCAAACGGCGGGCAACAACGAGACTTTGTCTACATTGATGATGTGGTTAAGGTAAATCTGCACTTTTTACAGAATCAGGTGTCGGGAATTTTTAACTGTGGTAGCGGCCGAGCCCAACCGTTTAATGATGTGGCCCAGACCGTGGTCAACACCATGCGCGAATTAGACGGACAGCCCCGCCTAGACCTATCGCAAATGGTAGAGCAGAACATTTTGCAGTACATTGATTTCCCCGATGATCTAAAAGGTCGTTACCAAAGCCATACACAGGCGGATTTAACTCAGTTGCGTGCGGCGGGCTATCGTGCTGATTTTGTAGATGTACAGACGGGTGTACGTGAATATGTATTAAAGCAAAGCCCGTTGTTATAGGCTATTGTTGAAATTACGCAGGGGCAAACCCTTGCGTAAATCTACGAGCTAGGCAAATGCTGATCGTTAGATAAAGTGATATTTCCACTTATCTGACGGAGATCACCATGCGTTTAGCTCGTTTTTTCTTTTCGCCTTTATTTTGGGCGCGTTGCAGTGTATGTATTTTTCTTGCTTTAGTGGCTGTAGATGCCAGTGCTTTGGACCTAAATCAGGCCACCCAGGCCGAATTACAGGAAATTAAAGGCATTGGGCCTAAAACGGCAGCGCGTATTCTAGAGGAACGACAACGAGGTGGTCCCTTTGAGTCCATGCAGGACCTATCGGATCGTGTAAAGGGGATCGGTGCTAAACGGATTACCCAACTACAGGCCTCAGGCCTCCAAGTGGGCGAGGCTTTACCGGTGACAGCGTCTAAAAGCCCTGAGAAAAACACGAAAAATAGCCCAAAATAGAGGGTGAATTAGTATCATAGAGGGATGAGTAGGCCACTTAAGTTGGCCGTAGATTTTTACAGGGCTATGTATGAAAAACTATCCAACCATCGAAGACACGATTGGTATGACGCCTTTGGTGCGCCTGCAACGTTTGCCTGAGCAATACAATGTGGGCCGAGGCAATGTGATTTTGGCAAAACTAGAGGGTAACAATCCCGCCGGCTCGGTCAAAGATCGTGCGGCCAGCTCCATGATTCGTATGGCCGAGGCGCGTGGCTTGATCAAGCCGGGCGACACACTGATCGAGGCCACCAGCGGTAATACGGGCATTGCGTTGGCCATGATTGCTGCCGTGCGTGGTTATAAAATGATTCTGATCATGCCCGACAACCTTTCCGTAGAGCGTCGTGCCTCGATGACGGCTTATGGTGCAGAGCTGATCTTAACGCCTGCCGACAAAGGGGGAATGGAATATGCCCGTGACTTAGCCTTAAAAATGCAAGAGGCGGGCGAGGGTCTGGTGCTAGATCAGTTCTCTAACGAAGATAACCCATTGGCACATATACAAGGCACAGGTCCAGAGCTTTGGCAGCAAACCGAAGGTCAAATCACACATTTTGTCAGTGCCATGGGCACCACAGGCACCATCATGGGGGTAGGCTCCTACCTGAAATCCAAAAACCCAGTCATTAAAATCATTGG
>DUNB01000060.1 GCA_012839585.1 Alcaligenaceae bacterium
AGCGCTTGTAAACGATGCAGACGCGCGAATTTTTCTTCTTTGCTGACATCATCAGGTAGGTCCGCTGCCGGGGTACCTGGACGACGCCTACCTGATGATGTCAGCAAAGAAGAAAAATTCGCGCGTCTGCATCGTTTACAAGCGCTCGTTAACGAACAAGCGAATCAAATCGCCCAAGACATGATCGGCACCGAGCAAACCGTATTAGTTGAACGCCTATCTCGCCGTGATGAAAATGAAATCATGGGCCGTACCGAAAACAACCGCATTGTGAACTTCCCAGGCAATGCTCGTTTAATCGGTCAAATGGTCAAGGTTCGCATCACCGAAGCGCTCACTAACACCCTGCGCGGTGAGATCATCACGACCGACAGTGTGAGTGGCGCCTAATGTCAGACAACAAACAAACGGTGCATCTAGAGGGTGACAATACCCATTTAGCTAACTTTTGTGGCCCTCTGGACGAAAATCTACGTCAAATTGCCGTGGCCTACGACGTAGAGCTACGTCGCCGCGGCGAGCACGTGATGATCGAAGGCCCAAACGCCTCGTATGCTGCTGATGCGGTACGGTGGTTTCACAACCGCTCCGTGCACAAAGCCTTAAGCCTAGACGACATTCAACTGGGCTTGGTGGAACTACGAGCACGTGAAAAACCGCTCAAAAGCACCGATCCCATTAAGGATTTCAGCAAAGAGTACGAGCCCGTCGCACCGGTTCTGAACGAGGGTGAACTTAACCTACGTACTAGACGTCGTGACTTACGCCCTCGTACCGCACGCCAGCGTGACTATATCAGTCAAATCCTGAGCCACGACATCACCTTTGGCGTGGGCCCAGCAGGCACAGGTAAGACCTTCTTGGCCGTTGCCTGTGCAATTGATGCCTTAGAGCGCGAGGCCGTGCAACGTATCGTATTAACCCGCCCTGCTGTAGAGGCAGGCGAACGCTTGGGCTTTTTACCCGGTGATTTAAGCCAGAAAGTAGATCCTTACCTACGCCCTTTATATGATGCGCTTCATGATCTGATGGGTTTTGAAAAAGCTCAGCGCTTATTTGAAAAGCAAGTCATTGAGATCGCACCCTTAGCCTATATGCGTGGTCGCACCTTAAATCACTCTTTTATTATTCTGGACGAGGCGCAAAACACAACGCCATCGCAGATGAAAATGTTTTTAACCCGTACCGGCTTTGGCAGCAAAGCCGTGATCACGGGCGACCCCTCTCAGGTTGACTTACCCAAGGGGCAAAACAGCGGCCTGTTGCATGCAGTATCCATTCTAAAAGGCGTCAAAGGCATCGCACTTAGCCAACTAACCAGCCAAGACGTGGTACGCCACCCCTTGGTAGGTCGTATTGTTGAGGCCTACGAGGCACACGAGAAATGAGCCCATTCCCACTAGAACTGACCATCCAATATCAGGTCTCACACCCTGAATTAAACGATGCGCGCTTAGAGCAGTGGGTTCAAACAGCGCTACAAGAGGCTGCGGCTGTGTATACCGAGGCCGATATGCCGGTGCCATTTAGCCAAGCCGCTTTTACCTTACGTTTTTGTGATGAAAGCGAAGGGCGTGAGCTCAATCACCAATATCGTAGCAAAGACTATGCCACCAATGTCTTAACCTTTGAATACGGTATTGACGAGGCGGGCACCGTCAGCAGTGATGTTATTATTTGTGTGGCGGTCTTAGAAAAAGAGGCCGCAGAGCAAAAAAAACCGTTTGTGCATCATGCTGCGCACCTGTGCGTGCATGGTATCCTACACGCATTAGGTTACGATCACATCGACGAAGACGAAGCCGAAGACATGGAGTCTTTAGAAATCGACATCCTGCAACGTCTTGCGATTCCGAACCCATATTAATCATTATTTGTGCACAACCTAAACTTATTTTTGGGTTATGCTAATTTATTATCAACTCAGTCCTTTTGGGCATGTCAGAAAATATACCTCCCGAACCAGAGCCGCGCAGTAAAAAACGTTTAACTTCTTCTTTTAGCCGTTTTTTTCAGCGCCGAGCCGAACCCACCGATCGCGAAGACATCAAGGTCATCCTTGAGACCGCTCTAGAACGCCACGTCATAGACCACGAGGCCTACACCATGATCGTAGGTGCCTTAGACGTAGCGAGCAAAACCGTCTCAGATATTATGGTGCCGCGTTCTAAAATTGACCTGCTAGATATTAGCAAGCCCCTATCCGAACTACTGCCTTTTATTGTGGAAACCGGACGTTCACGCTTCCCGGTCTACGAAGGTGACCGTGACAATATTGTTGGTATTTTATTAGCTAAAGACTTATTGCTGTCTATCGCTAATCCTAATATCGACTTACGTCCTCTAGTGCGCCCTGCCGTTTTTATTCCCGAAACCAAAAAACTCAATGTCTTGCTCCGCGAATTCCGTAGCAGCCGCAACCATATTGCTATTGTTATCGACGAACATGGTGGCACAGCCGGTCTTATCACCATGGAAGACGTGTTAGAACAAATCGTCGGTGAGATCGAGGACGAGTACGACGAGGAAGATGCACAAACCATTTTCCAAGCTGGCAACAACAGCTGGCGCGTGATGGCTTTAACCGAAATCAGCGATTTCAACGAGGCCTTTGGTACCCATTTCTCTGATAATGACTATGACACCATTGGTGGCTGGTTGGCTTCTGAGATGGGGCAAATCCCAAAACGCGGCGACACCACCAGCATTCAAGGCATCAAAATCACCGTCGTTCGTGCTGATGCTAAGCGAGCTTTATGGCTGCACGTACAACGTGAAACAACGCCAAGCTCCTCTGAAGACTCAAGTACGGATTAATGCCGTGATTCAGCGTTTTACCCCTCCTAGCTTTATTCCTTTGCTCATCGCGGGCGCCATACATGCGCTCAGCTTTGCTCCTGCCCCCTTACCGACGGGCTTTTTACCCTTCGTGCAACTGCTCAGCTTTACTGCTTTGCTGTTTTTCACGTTAAAAGCCTCATCAACCAAAACGGCGCTTTGGGGAGCATGGGCTTTTGGCTTAGCGAACTTTGGGGTAGGCGTTTACTGGCTGTATATTAGTCTGCATCAATATGGTGGCCTAGCTCCTAGTCTGGCCGTTCTGGCCTTATTTGCCTTTGCGGCTAGTCTGGCCTTGTTTTATATGCTGGCCATTGGGCTCATGCGATTTTTCATTCGCCAGCCAAAACAGCTTAGCTGGAAACAGCAACTGGGGGCTGCTCTGGTTATCGCCAGCGCCTGGGTACTTACCGAGTGGGTACGCGGTACTTTTTTAAGCGGCTTTCCTTGGCTCAATATTGCTTATGCCCATGTGGATGGCATGTTTGCTGGCTGGGCGCCTATTTTTGGTTCTTACGGCGTCGCCTGGTTTGCGGCCTTTACCTCTGCCACCCTAGCTATCTTTGCCCTCAATACACGCCAAGACGCACCTAAGCAATACAGCTTTCCTTTAGGTATTGCCGCGATTTTTGCTTTGGCAGGGGTTCTATTAGGCGGCATCGAGTGGCACCAAGCTCATGGCGACACATTTTTTGTGCGCTTGGCACAAGGCAATGTAGAGCAAAATGTTAAATTTGATCCCAACCACCTTCAAGACGGGGTCAATCTGTACAAAAAGCTGGCGGCGGTCCCCCCTAAAAGTCCAGAAGCCAAACCGGATCTGATTGTCTTACCCGAAACCATCGTGCCGCTTTTTCAGCATCAATGGCAAACTGAGTTCTGGCAAGAATGGATCGATATTGCAACCGAACAAGACGCTACCATCCTTTTAGGCGCTCCACTTTATGCTCAACAGGGTGGCAAAGGCATTTACACCAATAGCGCGATTACCATTGATTCCCAAAGCTCAGCGACAGCCATTCAGCAACTGCAAATGGCGCAGCGTTATGACAAACACCACCTGGTTCCTTTTGGTGAGTTTATTCCACCCGGCTTTCACTGGTTTATAGAGCTAATGAATATCCCTTTGGGGGATTTTAATCGTGGCAGTACCAGACAAGCGAATTTCACCTTGGGCTCACAGTGGATTGGCCCTAACATTTGCTATGAGGACACCTTTGGCGAAGAAATTATTCAAGGGGTGCGTGACAGTGCTGAGCATGGACCAGGCGCCACCTTGCTCGTAAACCTAAGCAACCTAGCGTGGTTTGGTGACACCTGGGCTTTACGTCAGCACCTACAAATTGCCAGAATGCGCAGCATAGAAACCGCTAGACCTACCTTGCGCGCCACCAACACAGGGGTCACCGCCACCATTTTCCCTAACGGTAAGGTGCAGGCCTTATTGCCTACCCATACCATCGGCGTATTAGATGTAGAAATCCAAGGCACTACAGGACAAACCCCTTATGTGTCCTGGAGTAATTGGCCAGCCATCCTTTGGTCATTGCTACTGCTCGTATTCGTAGGCAGAGCTTTGCGCTCATCCAGCCAACGTTCGATCTCTTGAGGAGGTACAGGGCGACTGTATAAGTAGCCCTGCCCCAATACACAACCCGCCTCTAATAATAAAGACTGCTGTAGTGGTCCCTCGACCCCTTCGGCGATCACACCCAGCCCCAATTTCTGAGCCATCACAATCATGGCCTCGCACAACGCCAAATCCTCGGATTCCGGGGCCAGATTTCGTACGAACGACTGGTCAATTTTCAAATAATCAATGGGATAACGTTTTAAGTACGTTAAAGAGGAAAAGCCCGTACCAAAATCATCGAGCGCAATCTGCAGCCCTGCCTCTCGTAGCTGACGAAGTCGTTTAGTAATAGCCGGGTTTTCTTCTAATAGCAGACGCTCCGTGATCTCGATCAGAATACTCGAGGTCGGCAACCCCGCATCTTCTAGAAGACGTACCCACTCTTCGACCTTAATCCCATCAGCATAAAACTGTGCCGGCGACACGTTCACACTGATCTGATAATTGAGCCCTTGCTCATGCCAGCGTTTGGCTTGCTGCACCGCCGCTTTAAATACCCACTGACCTATATCCACAATTAAACCCGAGTCTTCAGCAAAGGGAATATATTCGGAAGGTGGTACCAAGCCTAGCTCAGGATGATCCCAGCGAATCAAGGCCTCAAACTTACGTACCTGTCCCGTGCGCATATCAATAATGGGTTGGTAATAGAGAATGAACTGGTTTTCTGCTATCGCTGTTTGCAAGTTTTGTGAGAATAAAATGCGCGCCTGAATGGCCTCGCTCATGGCCGGCAGAAAGAAGCAATACTGATTGCGGCCACATTCTTTGGCTGCATACATGGCCATATCTGCATTTTTTAATATTTCCCCAGCATCCGAAGCGTCCTCGGGGTACATGGTCACGCCTATACTGGCAGATACCGTGGCCACGTTTTCGCCTAATTGATAAGGCTGAGCGATTTTAACCAGAATTTCTTCGCAAATTCGCTCTACTACAGCCTGGTTAGGCACATCAGAAACAATGACAGTGAACTCATCACCACCGATGCGAGCCACGGTATCGGTATCACGCACGCAAGACAGCAATCGCTTAGATGCCTCTTTAAGTAATTGGTCCCCTACGTTATGACCTAAGGTGTCATTCACATCCTTAAATAGATCCAAATCTAAAAATATCAGAGCAAAAGCCTTATTTCTCTCATCCGCGTCCTGCATGGCCTTTTGTAAGCGCCCCTGGAACAATTGACGATTAGGCAACCCAGTTAGATGATCGTGGTTTGCCTGACGCCAAATCTGTTGTTCACGCTCTTTATCCTGAGTGACATCAAAGAACAACCCTATACGGCGAAACACGGTGCCATCTTCGTTATAACAGGTACTAATGTTCAGACGCTCTGCATATTCTTCGCCATTTTTACGTCTATTCCAGATATCGCCTCGCCAACGGCCCGTTTTTTTCAGCTGTCGCCACATCTTTTTATAAAAGGCAGGACTTTGTCGACCAGAGGCCAACAAGTTCATGGTTCGCCCAATCACCTCTGAGAGTTGATACCCGGTTATCTCAACAAAAGCCGGGTTCACACCTACGATAACCCCACTCTCGTCCGTGACCACAATTGCCTCCGTACTGTTTTCGTAGACGAGTGCCGCCAGCTGTGCGTTACGCTCATTATTTTTTCGCGCAGTATTATCCAACACAAATACGACGATGGCATCATCACCATCAAAACGAGTACGTAATAAACAAAGCTCGATATCAATGCGCTTGCCACTATAGTGCAAAAGCTTCGTCTCTATGAGCTTCTCATTGCAGTCCTCAGGAAAGCGCTCTAGCTCGGTATAAAAATCAGGCAGTATTTGCTGCACATCAGGTAGCGCGATTAGTTCTTGACGCTCGTAACCCGTCATCTGGGCCAAATGACGATTAGAAAACACGAAGCGATCGTTTTTGATGACGCCTATTCCAATCAGCGAGTTATTCGCTAAACTAAGAAATAGCTGGTTTTGCTGTTTGTTAATACGAGCTCGTTCTGTTGATATGCGTTGCATTAGGTTCTCTATAACAATGAAGCTGCCGTTAATAGATCATATTGAATACCATGGCAATGGTACCTCGTCTACATGGTTATTCCTTACTAGTACCGTACAGTCTTCGGGCTCCAGCTGATCCACCACAACAATCACAAAAAAAGTGAAAAAAAACCCTGTACTTTTCATAAAATAGTGCTATACTTATTTGGTGCTGCAGAAACAGCGCAGAAAAAGGATTTATTTACATCATACCTTTTTTGCAAAATATTCTGCATCAAGTCTTTTTTAAAAAAAGACTTGCACTAAACAAAAATTTAGTGCATAATTTTAATTCTTCGTTGCAGAGATCAGTTAACTGATCGAAACAAATGGGGGTATAGCTCAGCTGGGAGAGCGCTTGCATGGCATGCAAGAGGTCATCGGTTCGATCCCGTTTACCTCCACCAAAAAACGAAGAATTAAAAACAAAATTAGCTTGACAAACAAAAACACAAGCCTTATAATTTTGTTTTAGCAGTAAAAGCAGTAACTACTAGGTCCCCATCGTCTAGAGGCCTAGGACATCGCCCTTTCACGGCGGCAACCGGGGTTCGAATCCCCGTGGGGACGCCAACACTTTCAGTGTTGAGCAAAATACTACTAGGAGTGGTAGTTCAGTTGGTTAGAATACCGGCCTGTCACGCCGGGGGTCGCGGGTTCGAGTCCCGTCCACTCCGCCAGAA
>DUNB01000061.1 GCA_012839585.1 Alcaligenaceae bacterium
CGACCAATAGCTATCTATTGTTTTTTGCTAAAAGAAAATTAAGAGCAAATAGGGATTATTTTGGGTGTTCTGTTTTCGAGGTTCATGCTGATTCGACTCTTCATAAGCATTGCTTAATGTATATAGATGAAGACAATGTTGATCTAGTTAAAAATGTAGTTAAACAAATTTCTTTATCAAGTCCAGAAAAAGTAAATTTTGATGTAGTTGAAAATGGTATTAGAAAAATTAAAAATAAAAAAACTGGTAAAGTTACATACAAAAAAGTAGATAAAGTTGAGGGTGCTACTTATATTTATAAATACATTATGAAGTTTAATGATGTATATACTAATGACAATACACTAAAAAACCAAGCAGCAAGATATTTTTACAGTGCTCGCGGTTATAATTTCTTTGGAATTAAATTAGCAACTACTAAATTTAATTTTATAATACAAAATTACAAAGATTATATTGATTATTTATCAAGTGATTTAATCGAAGTTTTAGAAAATTATGACTATTATAATTTTCAAAAGCATTATGCTGATGATTTTAAAATGGTAAGAAATGATAAAAAAGTTGTTTTATTTGTTGAATACAATTTATCTGCAAACAATAAGATTATTGTTAAAGATGATGAAATTCATAAAAGCAAAATTAATTACTATGATTTATCTTCAAAAGAAAATAGAAAAATTATTATTAAAAAGAAAATTTTCTCAATATTTGAAGTAACAGAAGATTTTTATGAAGATAAAAATAAAATTGAAAGCATCGAAGATATTGATTTAAACGAGTTAATTAATAGTAATATTAAAAATGCTTTTGAGACTGTTATTAGAGATGAAGAAGATTACAACAATTTTATTAATGACTATGTAAATAAAGATGTTAATTCTTTTTTAAGAGTAAATTTAGATATTAAACTAACTAAATCTAATAAATTAATGACATCATTAAATGTTAGAGCAGATAAAAAATTTATTTCTTTCTTAAAAATAGGTTTAAATACTGATTGCTGTGCTAATAAATCTAATGATTTATTAGAGGTTAGAGTAAAACAGAGTTATTCAAGAAAATATAAATTGCCAGAAGCAATTTATATTTTAGGAGAGTTAAAAACTCTTGGAATAGAACATATTAAAGTAGATAGAGCTAAAAAATAACTAAAAAACTTTAAATTATTATAATAAAAAAAGAGCATTAAAGCAATGCTCTTAAGGTGTTTTATTCTTCTAAATCTTTTTGGTTTTTAAGCTTAACTTCTAAAAAGCCATTAAATTTATCAGTATGACATTTAAAGGTTTTATCAAAGTTTATGCCTAAATTTAAATCATTTAAAAGAGTTAAGTCCATATCAAAATAAATATCATTTAGTTTATTTTGATAATCAATAGCAAAAGCATAATCTAATAATCTTCTTTCTTCATCAATACTATTAATTTCTTCGTATTTTTTAAATAAATAGTTTTGGTATGGTATATCTTTAAAGTGTCTATTTATATGTTTTATTGAATGACAACGATTGCATAATGCTTCTAAATCTTCTAATTTTTGTATTTTAGTAACTTCGTTAAAGCTCCAGACTTCGTGACATTCAGTTAATGCTGAATGTTTTATATCTTTGTTTAGTTCGTTTTCTTGTGAAGTTTTTCCACAAATTTTGCAGGCAAAATTATATTTTTCTTCTATACTATCTCTTACTTTTTTCCAAGCAAAATAATCACCATAATGAAATTGTAGAGCAGAGCGAGCATTTCTAAAGTTTTGATTTTTAGGTAAAAACTCAAATCTTATTAAGTAGTTTTGTTGTCTTTCTAATTCTTTGAATATTTCAATATAGTTAACATCTAAATGTCTCCAATCCTTTTTTTCTAAAATCAATTGCTCTTGTGCTTGATTTAAAATAGTAGAAATATTATCTACTTCATCATTAATTATAATATCATCTAAATCAATAGTTTTGTTTTCTTTTTTCTTCTTTTTCTTAAATAAATTAAATATATTAAACATAATTTTCACCCTTTTATTTTTATTTTTCTTTGGTTGATAGCCCCTTTAAAGGGGCTTTTATTTTTTAGCTTAATGGTTTAAATGTTTGCTCATCTTCTCCTTTTTCTTTGTTTTGTTTGCTTATCTCACTAAAACTGTTTTTCTTTTCTTCTTTTTCTACTGTGTTTATAGGTGCTTGTTGTTCTTTATTATTAAACATTTCAGCAACATTGCTATCATTATTATCTTTTGATTGTTTGCTTGCACTATCAAGAGAACTAATAACTTTATTTGCTACATTTGTAGAAACTGCTAATGCTGCACCTGCTCCAACTTTGCTTGCTGTTGTTGTTGCACTATCAAACTCACTTGCAAAAGCTCCCATTTGTTCTTGTGTGCCACCAATCCATCTAAGAATTTGGTCAGGCAAAATGTTGATTAATGAAAATGTTTTTCTTAACAATGTAAACATCAATGTGCAATAAATTGCTGTTCCACCTAAAACCGTTATAAATGCGAAGAAACCTGAAACATTCCCACCGTTTGACATTGCGAAAATTTGGAAAAATACCTTATTGATAAGTTCGCCAATCACTTTTGACAATATCATTGCTGTGATAAAACCAAAAATCATTAAAGTGGGTCTTAGCAGTAAAGATAAGACTAACGAATAACCTGCTTGTCCTTTGCCTGTTACATCATCGCCCTGCGGATGTAGGTGCATAACAGCCCATAATGGTGCAGCAATAATTGCTTCTACTACTAATAGGAAGAAGCCAATAATGCTACCAATCCAAATAAAGGACGGGATCATTGGGATTATGTAAGATGCAAAGATTGCAACAGTCCACATTCCAGCCATCGGCAAGGCAAAAAATGAACTAAAAATGCTTGCTCCTGCTCCTATACCACCCGCAAAAACTGCAGCAATAGTGCCTGCTGTTACTGCTACTGCTGTAATACTGCTGATAGCGATTGTATTGATTGCTATTATTCTTTGACCCATTTCATTAACAATAATCAATGGGTGTCTTGTGTCGTTTTGAAGCTCAAGCAAGTTTATTTTTGTAAATGCTTCTGCTATTGATGCACCAATTTTTGCTGAAAAACTTGTCCCACTCTCTTGAGTTTGTGCTTCTTCATTAAAGTGTTTTGAAAAACTTGGGGTTTTACTTCTGCTTAAAACTGATGTAATGCTGTTTAAATATTTTTGAGCATCTTTTTCATAAGCATTGTTTTTTGTGTAATATATTTGTGCTTCTGCTTGTGCTGTTGATTGTATTGCTGATGCTAAATTATTATTAACAGTTATATCATTAACAAAATTAAAACCTGCTACAAGCCAACCATTTTTTACTGCGCTTTCAACAAGATTAAGATTTTCTGTAAACTCTTGACCTGTTTTTTCTACTTCTTTTTTATACTCAAGAGCATATTGCTCAATTTTTGAATACACTTGCTTTGTGTCTATTTCTTCATCTTTTTTGTTTAAAACATCATTTGCTAAATTAGACAATTTTTTATTTAAAATAAATGTCTGCTCTATGTGTTTATTGGTTATTTTACTAAAATCAACATCTTGATATAAAGAACCAATAACACCCAAAACGCCTTGGTTTGTTGTGTTTCCTGCTCCTGGTGCAGTTATATTTTTTGGCTTTGGTAGTGTAATAGTTCCACATTGAGCATAAGCAGCATTGTTTTTTGTGCTACCAAAAAATATTCTTTCTTCATCTGTTGTTGTCTTATATTCTACTTTTCCAAAAAATTTTTCATCTTGAACTTTATTATGTGCAATTACACAACCATTCATAAGAAAGATGTTTTCTGCTAAAGCAAGTGCTCCATTTTCTCCATATTGAGCGACTTTAATGTTTTTCTCAAAGACTGGATTAGTCATAAAAGCAGTATATGTAATATCTGCTAAACCAATGCCTGAAAGAACAAGCCACATCACTATTGCCTGAATAAGTGTATAACCTTTAACAATGGGCAAAATTAGAGCAATACCTACTGAATAACGAATAGGTATCCACACTGAAGATAATTTTTTCCCTAACATTTCTCCATCGTGTGCTGTTCCAATCGTTCCAGCTAAAACTGTATAACCTGCTAAAACTCCACCAATAATTAAAATACCACTATTGAAAATTTTAATAGCATTAACAAATGGGTCTTGTCCTGAAAAATCCCCAACAAGCCCACTAAAAAGATAATTTAAAACTTTTACTGATAAGTCCCCAATAGGGTATTCAAATAACCCTTGTGTTTGGGCTTGTGCTGTTGTTGCACAAGTTAAAATTAAGAAAGTGATTATTATTTTTATTATATTTCTCATATCATTGCCTTTATTTTAGTTGTTTTTTGGTCTATTTGTATCACTTAAAAGAAATGTAAATACAATATTAAAAAATGATTTGTTTTTATTTTTATTAAACATTAATAATATAATAGCAGTTATAAAATCAAAATCATCTTTGTTTATATTTTCTTTTATTTCTTTAAGTTTGATTGTTCTTTTATTGTCATTTTTAGACTTATAATTATTTACCATATTTAATTCTTTTTTTGCTTGTTCTATTTCTTTTTTAGTAAACATTGCAATTCTTCTATCAATTTCAAATAAATTGCGATAGTCTGCAATTGCTAAATGTATTTCTTTAGATTTTATAGATTTCTCAAGCATATCTTTTTCTAATAATAATAATTTTAAGTTGCTCATATTTTCACCTTTTACTTAAATAATATATCAATAAAAAAAGTAATATTTAAAAAATCAAATATTGCTAAACCAGTAAAAAATAACAATGATACTAAAAAGAAATTTCCTAAAATTTCGATTAGTTCCTTTTTGTATTTGTCCATTATTAAACATAATAGATGATCTAAAGCTTTTGGTATTGTGTTTAGTTCTCTATCTGTTTTTTTTGTTTCTTCGTTTGTCATAGCATTCTCCTTTTTATAATTTACTATTTAACTGCTTTATTCTTTGAGCTTCTTGTGAAAGTGCTTGCTTTCTTCTTTCTTCATTCATAGAACTTTCTCGCTCTACTGCTAATTTTGCTCTAGCAATAGCAATCATTGCTTTTGCTCTTTCTTCGTGAGTTTTAGCATTTGTCAACATTGCTGTTGCTTCAACTAATTGTTGTTGTGCAGATGTGGAAATAACTAATTCAGCATTAGATGATATTGAATTATTTTTAACATCTTCTTTATTAATAATATTTTTATCGTTATTGTTATTTAAAGTATTAGTTTTATGTTTTATATCTAATGTTATTTTGTCGTTTGTGTTGTATCTTTTATTATTAAATTCAATTCTTTTATTCATTGATTTTTCAAATTGTTCTTTTGTTTTTTGTAAATCAAAAGGCTTTTTTATTTCTTCTTTTTTTTCTTTAAATAAATCCCTATAAGACTGTTCGCTATTTTTTTTATATATATCACCTTTTAGTCTTATATTTGAGCCATCATCTGTTTTTACAGAAATAAAGTCATCGTTGTTTCTTGTGATTGTTAAACCCATTTCTTTTAAGCATTCTATAAGTTCGTTTCGATTTTTAATGTTTCCTTTTTTAATTTCTTCGACTAAAAACTTATGAATGCTATCTTTTCGTTTTAAGTTTTTAAAACCGTGTTTTCTTTCAACTTTAAGTGCTTTTTGTTCTTCATTAGACAAAGATTGTTTAAAAATATCTTTCTGCTGAACTTGCTCAAAACCAAAATTGTAGTTTTGTAAAGCTGTAAAATTATTTGAAATAATCTCATGACCAGGAGGGAAAGGGTTAAAAAACTTAGGTTTATCATCAATAACTACATTATTAATAATAAAATGTATTTCTAAATTACCCTTGTCTCTATGTTCTATAAAGAGACAATTTACTTTATTTTTTAACTCACTTCCAACAAAAGTATCTTTAAAATCTTCTATTAATTGTTTCTTTTGTTCTTCGTTTAAATCTTCATTATCTCTAAATGAAATAACACCAGACGTTGCTTGAACTGCATATTTTGATGTGAGTTTATCAATTGATTTAGTTAATTCTGCATCGCCATCTAATATTTTTGGTTTTACTTCTCTAATATTTTTATTATGGTCGTAATCGCTTAAGCAATAATTAACTGCAGATTTTGAAGGACCTTTATGAGGGAATAATGTTATTATCATTTTTTTAATCCTTCTATAATTGCTTGTTTTATTTCTTTTTGTTGAAGTCTTACTTTCTCTATTTCTTCTAATATTTTATTATCTAACTGTTTATATGTATTTGCATAGTGTGCTATTTGATTTAAATTATTAGTCATATTTTTTACTAATCTTATAATTTCATAATTAGCACTAAACTTATTATTTATAGTTAATATGTCTATGTCTATTATTTTTTGTTGAAATAATTTGCTTTGACTTATTCCTAATTTTTTAGACAAAGCAATAAAATAATTATTAAAATCTTCGTTTACCCAAAATTGTTTTTTAATTTTTTTGTTATTCATATTTTTATTATTCCTAAAAAAATTATTAATAAAGATGATAGAAAGATTATTAATAAATTTACTCTTTCTATATTATTTCTTTTTGTGAAGTCATAAACTTCTATACCATCTTTTTTTATTTCTTTTCTCATTCTCTAAACATTCCTTTTTATTGTTCTTTTAAATGTTTTTTTAAAGGCTTTTAAGCCGTTTTTTTTTAGGGGTTTGGGGGAACCCCAAGGGGTAAAGGGGCTTGCCCTTTCAAGGCTCTATTACTTCACGAAGTGGAGTAAAAAGAGTGACCTTGCTTTTTATTCTCTTACTATATTTATATATTAATAAAAATTAAAGTCAACATTTAAGAAAAATAAGAAAGTTGACTTATAAAGATAAATATATATATTTAATATAAGTAATAATAAAAGGAGAATATAAAATATGAATGATATAAGCATAGAAGAACTTAAAAAAGTTCTTATAGAAAGCATTAAAAAGAAAGAAGAGGAAAAAGTATATAAGCATCCATTGCTTCAATATGCTAATGCAATAGAAGCATTGGTAAAAAGTGGAGCAAGACACAGAGATGTGATTGAGTATTTTAATAATCTTGCATCTACTAATTATAATAATAAGCAACTATATAATTTACTTTACAGATGGAGAACAAGCAATATTATTAATAAAATTGAAGTTGATAAAATTAAAAATGATATTGCTTTAACAAAAGTAAAAGATAAAAGTATGGCAAAAATGATGGACTTTGTTAAAGCGATTTATAATATAAATCAAACAACAATTAAAGATATGAATGATGCTAAATTATTTTTTTCTAATAATTATAATGATAATGTAGCAATTAAAGATTTAGCACAAAGATATATAAATAAACAAAATGGAGAAAGTAATGAATAAAGTAATTTTGCAAGAACTCAATGAGCTAAAAGATAATGGAAAAATATCTTGTGCTGATTATGATTTTACAATTGATTATTTTTCTAAAAATAAAATTAATTTCCAAATTAATAAAATCACAGCAAAGCATTTGATTGATGAAATAATTTTAATATTCAAAAGGGTTAAATATGAATAATAAAAAACATATTTTTTACATATCAATATTTATATGTATAATATTATTAAGTTTTATGTTTAAATAAAAATAAATACAATAGCTAATATAATAATAAAAAAGGAGAATGCTATGAAAACACAAAAAGGTTTTACTTTAATAGAAACAATGATAACTTTAACAGTTATAGGTGCTTTAACTGCTTTAGCAGTTCCTGCATATCAAGATTACACAATAAAATCACAAGTTGCTGAAGCTTTTGTTGCAACAGAAGAACTTAAAAAAGAGGTAGAACTACAAAAAACATTAAGTGATAAATTTAATATTGATTTAGTAAAAATCACTAATGAAACATTAAGGGTGGATGAGGATGGTAATGTATTTTATGTTTTTAAAGATACAAATAAAGCCATAAAAAATAAACTTGTTATGTTTTATCTTGATGAAAACAACTCTAATAATAATGTTTTCAAGTGGAACTGTTTAAGTGATTTAGATAAAAAATATCTACCCTCTTCTGTTGAGTGTATTGTTGATGTTGTTGATAACGACAACAATAATAATAATAACAATAATGATGATGGACAACAAGAAAACAAGCAAAAAATGTCTGCTAATTTTTATTTAAATGACATTATCATCAGTCTTTACACTTTTGAAAATGGTGATATTGTAATATATAGCGAACAAAATGGTGATGTTTTAGACAAGCTGATATTAAGCAAAGATAATAAAAAAACATCTTATTTTGACTATAAGAATTCAAGCAAAAATTTTGAAAAAGATTTTAATTATGATGAAATGCTTATAGAAGCTAAAAAATACTCATCAAAATTTTATAGCGATGATTTAAATTATTTTATTAGTGATATTTTTGAATTCGATATATTAGACCCTGAAAGTGAAAATTACATAAGTAAATAAAAAAAAAGCCCCTAATTTTAGGGGCTTTGCTTTGGTTGATTATTAAAAAATAATGCTATCAATATATTTTTTGCCTTCTTCTGTTTCGTAATATTTTTTGCCTTCTTCATTAAGATTATTAATGAAGTATTGTTTACCATTTCTTTTAATTTCATTCCAATAATTTCGTGTGTCTCCTGCTAAAGTGTTTAAATCTCGACCTTTCCACACTTTAAAACTTGACGACCTACCAGCTTTTGTTGTAATTGGTGTTTCAAAAATAATTACTTTTTCTTCTTTTTTGGCAACTTTAGGCAGAATAATTAGTTCTTCTGTTACTAAAAGATTTGTTAAAATTTGAGGGTCAATTTTTGCATCTTTGATTTTTTTAATAATATCTTGTGCTGCTGTTTCTACTGCTTTTTTTTCTGTTGCTTGTTCTTTTGAAAGTGTTGCAAGTAGTTCAAAGTCTTTAGCTGTTGCTGTTCCACTGTTAACTTTTTCAATAATTTCTTTTAAAGTAGCCATTTTTTAAGTTCCTAAAAAAATATAGAAGTGATGTAAGACTGCTTTGTGTGTAAGTTAATTATAACACTAAAAAAAGTCTTTAGTTGTTTATTTTGTTATTTTTACCACATCCTCAAAGCTAAATTATGACTTCTTAAGTTAGCATATCTTGACAATGTTGTCATATTTGTATGTCCTGAAATTTTAGCTATTTCTATATCTCTTAAGTCTGTTCTTTCAAACATTCGACTAATAGCTTCGTGTCTGTTGTCGTGCCATCTATAATTTATAATCTTCGCATTTTTTAACACTACTTTAAATCTTGCATAAAGTGCATGAGAATTTTTCCACTGCCAAAATACGCGATCATCATCTTTATTTTTTGTTTTTAGATGTTCTTTAAGTAATGCCATACATATAGTAGTCATTGGAACTTCTCTATATTGTTTTGTTTTTGTTTTGTCTTTATGTATTCTTATTGCTCTATTTTTAAAGTCTACTTCTTGCCAAGTGATTTTTAATTGCTCGCCTAATCTCATTCCTGTTTCAAGAGAAACTAAAAATAATGTTTTCATTTCTTCTTGATTAACATAAAGTAATTTCATTGCTTCTAATATTCTTTCTTCTTCTCCTTTTTCTAATCTTCTGCTTCGCTCTCCATCATCAACAGGTGCAGGAACAACACGAAAAATATTATTCACTGGATAGTCTCTAAAACCACTATGCCATTCATAAATCTTTTTAATCGTAAAATATATTTTACGAATAGAGGAGGGTGTGTAAGTTCGTTTTTGTTGACTATGAAGTGGATGATCTTTCTTTTTATTGTGTGGTCTTGGAACTTCTCTTGTTGACAAGTGTTTTAGATATGATGCTAATCGTTGTGCTGTTAAGTTAATAATAGCAAGTTCGCCTAAATCTTTTTTGATTAGTGCAAGTCGATATTCTTCAGTCTTTGACAAGTAGCCCTTGTATTTTTCGTATTCTTGTATCGCTACAGTAAAAGTGTATCGTTCTTTTTGACTTGTTAAAAGAGGCTTGCCATCGAGCAGGTTCGTTTCTTGTGTTCTTAACCAGCTTTCAGCTTCTGCTTTGCTCTTAAAACTTTTGATGAGGGATGGGTAGCCCGTCCTACGAATACGGACTTGATAAGAGATTTTGCCTGTTTTACTTGATGTTCTCTCGGTGATTTTGGGGGTGATTTTTGGGGTGTTTTTGTCTGTTTTATTTAGCATGATTTTTCCATTTGGAGCAAAAAGGGAGCAAATTGCTTTTTTGTGCTCTTGAAAACTAGAAAAATCATTATAATTCAATGGCTTAAAAAAGACCAGAACACCCGCCTTCTAAGCGGGCGGTCACAGGTTCGAATCCTGTCAGACGCGCCAGTCATTTACCCCAAAGTTTTGTTCTAAAGACTTTGGCGGCATAGTTGAATCATCCCATCCTATTTTAAATTGTTCATTACAGGTCAGTTTTTGTCGCCTGTTTTTAATAGGGGGCATAGGCGATCTGCATTGTAAGCGAAGGCACACGCGGCGATGCGGGCACTTTACAATTACTGATAGCTTTTGGCGATTTTGTGGGTTTTTTGCATAAAAAAAGACGAGATTAGCTTCTAACCATCCCATCCATTCATAACGCAAAAAAAACGGCGCCTTAAGACAAGACGCCGTTTTGCTTGATACGGGAAAATTAGGCCGTAACTAAATCGCGTTCCATGCCGCCAAAGCGTTTGTAGAAATAGTCTTCTACATCCGGAGCATTGGCATCCTCGCTGCGCAGGGTCTCTAAGATATGCGCCTGAGAAGGCAGCGCCAAATGACGGTACACCTGCTGGCACAGCTCATAGGCCTGCTTGCCCTCCCAGTTGTTAGGGAGTAACTCTAGCGGTAGCTGCGGGTCATGCAGTTGTGCCCGACGATATTCGTGGATCAATAAGGTGCGCAACACAAAGGCCTGCTCCGAATCTAAGCCAGCCGCCTTATTTTGCTCTAGATAATTTAAGACCGGCTTGAAATGCGTAATGAACCGCTTGTAACGCTCGCTGACCTCATCTAACTCCCAGCATTCATCGACGAGCTCAGCTAAGTTCTTACTGTGCGTCATGTTGGCACTGGTCAGTTGACTCACATAAACCGCATTGGCGCAGTGATTGCGTTCGATGAGCTCGTTTAAATTTAGCAAATCCGGGTTAGGATGAATAAAGGCAAACGGCGACAAGGCACCAAAGCCCTCCCACAATAGGGCTTTACGCAAATCAGCGCGTTGTTTGGTGCTGATGCTAGAGGACAAAAAGAACACCTGCGTCCATTGCCCATCCCAGGCTAAATAGCTAGGGGAATAAATACGTTGGTGAGCTTTTTGAAAGCGACGCGAGGCCTGGGGACGCAACGTATACATACTACGACGCCCCTCGCGTTGAGCACTAAGCCAGCCCTCCTCGGCCAGTCGGTACACACTGGTGCGGACGAGGCGGTCATTGACGCCAAAGGGCGCTAACAAGCGAATTAAGCTGCCTAACCAAAGAGCACCACCGTGGGGACGAATCACATCTCCAAACAGAGTCATCACTAAGGATTTAGTGCGCAACGGCTGTTCAGCCAGATACTGTTGGCTCCAATTGTGTAAAAAGTCATCAGACATGTTTTGTCTCAGCATGGTTATTTGCTCAATATACTACAGTGTTTTTGTTTATTTTGAAAAAGTGTATCGTAAATGCCCTATAAATAAGGACTAGCCAGCCAAATAACCCGATTCATTAGGCGTTTTTTATAGGGAATAGCGGCTAAACGATCGAGGGTGAGCGCTTCGGCATGGGTTAAGCATTGATCAATCAGGTGTTCAATTTTCTGTGCTATATCGTGACAATAAATTTCTACGTCTAGCTCAAAGTTCAAACGTAAACTGCGTGGATCTAGGTTGGATGAGCCAACGTAGCTCCACTGACCATCAATGGTGATCAGCTTGGAGTGATTAAAGGGTCCGGTGTCTTGCCACACATAACACCCCGATTCAATGATCTGATCGATTTGTGCCATCATGGCGGCATTCACCAAACGCAAGTTATTGTTTTTGGGAATCACAATGTCAACGCGCACGCCGCGCTTGGCCGCAGTGGTCAACGCCCCCATTAATACTTGATCAGGCAAAAAGTAGGGAGATTGAATGCGGATGTGTTTGGTGGCCACCGCAAAAGCCCCTTGCAGCATCGAGTGCGTACTGGCTAAAAAACGGTCCGGCCCAGAACGAATACAGCGCGCTGGGACTTGCGGGGTGGGAGTTTTCCACACGCAGGCACACCAAAAATCATAAGTCAGGTTTTCTTGGGTGGTGAACTCCCAGTCGTGGGCAAAGGTGGACATCAGCTGCAACACCACCGGACCTTCGAAGCTCAGGTGTGTATCCTGGGCCGGATTACCATTAGTGAATTCGCTGCAAAAACTCTCGCGAATATTCATGCCGCCGGTAAAACCAATACGTCCATCCACAATCAGAATCTTACGGTGACTACGTAAATTGGCATAGGGACGTCGAATCAGACTAGTGGGCAACAGCGAAATCGACATAAACAGCGCGCAGCGAATACCGCGTCGGCGCAGCATTCTATGCACAGGAGGGTGCGAATATTTCACCCCAATCGCATCAATTAACACGCGAACTTGCACGCCGCGCTCTTGGGCACGCACTAAGGCATCCACAAACTGTTTGCCGATACGATCGTTATCAAAAATATAGCTTTGTAAGGCGATGGAATGCTCAGCGGTCTCGATGGCTTCCAGCATGGCAGGGTAAGTCTCGTCCCCACCCATAAATACCTGAATATGATTCCCGCCACGTAGTTGAAAATAACTGATGTGATCGCCCAGCCGTTGTAAGGACTTAAGGTGTGGGTCAAAGGAATCAGGTAATCGGGTGATCGGGGGCGAGCTATCGCTGATGTATTCTTTGATGCGTTTATCGCGCAGCTCGGTAATTTGTGTTTTACGAACGCGATTAATCCCCGCAATAAAATACAAAATGGAGCCCGCAAAAGGGGAAAGCAGAATCACCCCTACCCACGCAATGGCAGCGCGCACCTCTTTTTTATCCATCGCGGCGTGAATCGCCGTGGGAATGCTGATCGCCAAACTCAGCACCAGCGCAATTTGTGGCCAGTACTCAAAAATAAACTCAGCGAATTGTCGAGGTAAATAAGACATGGTGGTTATGCCATATCAGCAGGGCGTAGTTGTAGGCTTTGTATCCATTGGGGGTTGGGTTCGCCGTGGCAGGCAAACTGTTGGTGTCTGGAATTAGATCGCCATACACCGCCGCCTAGGCTGGGTTCGGGCTCTACACGATACCAATACCAATCACCGTTTTCATCCTGGGCGCACCAATGGTGGTCTGCCGGGGCCAGTGTCCAATCAGGTTTTTTATTGTTTGTGCTCATAGTGATAACTGTGTGTAATACAGACGTTACGACTACTATAAGCGTTTATGCTGTAGAAATGGAAAAAGCCCGTATAATTTGAACAATTATACGGGCTTTGAATCTGGGGTGACTGACGGGGCTCGAACCCGCGACAACCGGAATCACAATCCGGGACTCTACCAGCTGAGCTACAGTCACCATCATTTGCAACAAAAGATTTCTGCCTCTCGTGCAAAGAAATATAACTATAACACAAAAAATAAAAAAGTGCACAACTTTTGTTTTTGCTAAGCTTATACTGTTGATGATCACGCCAGCACAGGACAGTTAACCGTGCGGCGGTTAATAAAAGGAGACCTCACGATGGCTCAACTCTTTGAAGTACACCCTCAGAACCCACAAGCACGCCTATTGGCTCAGGCAGCCGATTTATTAGCTAAAGGGGGATTGGTGGCGGTGCCTACAGACTCCAGCTACGCCGTGGTGGCACGCTTGGATGATAAAGACGCTGCAGAGGGCTTACGTCGTTTACGTGGCCTAGATGAGCGTCATAACTTGACCTTGTTATGTCGCGATTTGGCTGAAATCAGCACCTTTGCTCGGGTAGATAATAGCCAGTATCGCTTATTAAAATTAGCCACACCGGGCCCCTGGACCTTTATTCTAGAGGCCACCAAAGAGGTTCCCCGTCGGGTGTCACACCCCTCTCGTAAAACCATCGGGATTCGGGTTCCTAAAAACCAGGTCATCCTAGATCTTATTGGTCAAGTTGGCTCGCCTTTGTTATCGACCACTTTAATCCCCGAGGGCGGTGATGCCGCTTTGAACGACGCCCAGGATATTTTTGAGCGCTACCAACACCAGTTGGCCGCAGTGATTGATGGCGGTGCTTGCGCGGCCGATTTCACCACGGTGATTGATTTGACTGGTGCTGTGCCCGAGGTCATTCGTCGCGGTCTAGGCGACCCACAACAATTAGGACTAGACTAAACGGTGGAAAGTCTTATTCAAACCATTGCCGTGTATGCGATCCCGGTTTTATTCGGGATCACTCTGCACGAGGCCGCACACGGCTATGTAGCGCGTTATTTTGGTGACCCCACGGCCGAACAGGCTGGACGCATTAGCCTAAATCCCACGCGCCATATTGATCCGATGGGCACCATTGTGGTGCCCCTGTTTTTACTGCTCTCCACCAAATTATTAGGTGGGGCAGGCTTGTTGTTTGGTTGGGCTAAACCGGTACCGGTCAATTGGTCCAAACTACGTAGACCCAAAAAAGACATCCTTTGGGTGGCCTTGGCCGGCCCAGCTTCTAATTTATTTATGGGGATTATCTGGGTCTTATTATTGCGCCTATTTTTAATGGCAGGGGTGGATATTCATAGTTTTTGGGGCAAAATGGCCATTGCTGGCGTGCAGGTAAACTTAGTCCTGATGGCCTTAAATTTGGTGCCTCTGCCACCTTTAGACGGTGGACGTATTGTTTATAGCCTCTTGCCCCAACCGTATGCCAATCAGTATGCTCGTATAGAACCCTATGGTATGTTGATTTTGATTGTATTAATGTTTACGGGTGCGCTATGGGTTATTTTGCAGCCCTTTTTAGCATTTGGTAATGGCATCATTCGTTTGTTCTTATGATTTTGCCGTGAATCCGGTAAACTTATTCGTTACTTCTTTTATTTTTGGTTTTAGCTCGTCTTATCCAGGAGACTTTATCTATTATGGCTAGTTCGGATACTGCAACCCCTATTTTTCAAGGCAGCATGGTTGCCCTTGTTACGCCTATGTTTCCCGATGGAAGTCTGGATTTTGACGCTTACCGAAAGCTGATCGATTGGCACGTGTCCGAGGGCACCGATGCGCTCGTGGTGGTAGGTACCACAGGCGAATCCCCCACCGTCAACATGGACGAACACGCTGAACTGATCCAGATCGCGGTAGAGCACGCAAACGGTCGCATCCCAGTGATGGCTGGTGTGGGGGGTAACTCCACCGCAGAGGCGATCGAGCTTGCCACACACGCTCATCAGGTAGGCGCTCAGGCCGGCTTATCGGTAGTTCCTTATTACAACAAACCGACCCAAGAAGGTCTCTATCAACATTTCAAAAAAATCGTTGAAACCGTTGATTTGCCCACTTTCCTATACAACGTCCCCGGTCGTACCGTGGCAGACATGTCAAACGAAACCATCCTACGCTTGGCCCAGGTGCCCGGCATTGTAGGGGTAAAAGACGCGACTGGCGACATCAGTCGTCTAGGTCAGCTGCTGCGCGATATTCCCGAGGGCTTCTCGGTATTAAGCGGTGATGATCCTACCGCTGCCGCATTGATTCTATTAGGTGGTAAAGGCAATATTTCTGTCACCGCCAACGTGGCACCACGTTTAATGAAGCAACTGTGTCAGGCCGCCCTAGATGGCGACATTCCTACCGTACGCAAAGTCAACGCGCAGTTAGCCGATTTAAACAAAATGTTGTTTGTCGAAGCCAATCCCATCCCTGTAAAATGGGCGGTGGCTGAAATGGGTCTAACACAGCTTGGCTATCGTTTACCCATGACTCCTTTAAGCACGCAGCATCATGCAGGGCTGCGCCAACTACTTAACAATGCAGGGTTACTCGCATGAATTTCACCCGTAAACCAGCCGCTTTGACGCTGGCCGCAGGCTTAAGCCTGACGCTTTTAAGCGGTTGTTCTGCTCTGAATGAGTTCATGGGCAAAGAAGAAAGCGTAGACTACAAAAGCACCGTCACCGGTGACCCCTTAAGCATTCCGCCCGATCTGACTCAGGCAAATCAGGATGCTCGCTTCCAGTCGCCGCTCAGCGGTCAAGGCGGCTTATCCTACAGCCAGTATGCCCAAGCCCAAGAGGCGAAGCCAGCTGTGGGTAGGGTCCAAAGCAATGTGCTGCCTGAACAGGATGGCATTCAGGTCATGCGTGATGGGGATCTGCGCTGGTTAGTGGTGGATAAGGCGGCCGAGGAAATCTATCCTCATATCTTAGAGTTCTGGACAAATCAGGGCTTCACGCTGCACTCAGAAGACCCGCGTGCAGGCGTGATGCTAACCGACTGGGCTGAAAACCGCGCCAAAATCCCTGACAGCTGGATTCGATCTCTATTGGGTTCAGTGGTGGATCAGGTCTTTGATAGCGGCGAACGCGAACGCTTCCGTACACGTCTAGAACGCGTTAACGGCAAAACCGAAATCTACATCAGTCACCAACACATGTACGAAACCCCCACCACTGATGGGGCGGCGTTTAAATGGGTACATGGCAAAGAAGACCCCGGTCTAAATGCCGTGATGTTGGCACGTTTGATGGTGTTTTTAGGCACTGACCTAGAGCAGGCTCAGGCTCAGGTGGCTCAGGCCGAGGCGACTAAAGACGACACTCCCGCCTTGATTCAGGTTCAGGATGACGCCAGTCAGCGTCAGTTGGTCCTGAACGAGGGCTTTGATCGTGCCTGGCGCCGTGTAGGTGTGGGTATTGATTCAGCTGGTTTCTCGGTAGAGGACCGTGACCGCAGCACCGGCGAATACTACATCCGTTACTTGGATGCCGACAGCGGCGAGAAAATCGAGCAACCCAACATCATCGGACGTTTATTCCGCGCCCGTAACACTGCAGAGGCCCAGCGCTTACGCATCAGCGTCAGTGCACAGGGGGCTAACGCTTCGGTGGTACGCGTCTTGGATGAAAACGGTCAGGTGCTCAACACACCTACCGCCGGTCGCATCATCAACGTCTTATCCACCAACATGCCCCAATAAGGCAGGGATAGCACGCAAGATCGACAGATCCGCCCAAGCATCGGGCCGGATCAGGCACAAAGAAAAAAGACTGGATCGGCCTACACCGATTCCAGTCTTTTTTTGGTTTGAGGGGGGGCTGATTATTTCACCCTCGCCGCCACGACCTTTATTTGCTCTTGTATTGCTTGTGCCATTGATACAACAGATCTAAAGCGGCGCGGGGGCTGAGGTCGTCGAGATCCAGATCCGTTAAGGCCTGCTGTAGGTCTAGGGCTAGTTCTTGCTCAGGGCTTAGAGCCGCCATAGTTGGCATCGTTTCTGCTTTCGCCATCTTTGCGGGGGCAGCAAAAAGATCCAATTGCGGCGCGGGCGTGTGTAATTGCTCTAAACGCTGTAACTCGACTGAAGCCTGATGAATCACCGACGCAGGGATACCAGCGCGCTGGGCCACTTGAATCCCGTAGCTACGACTGGCGGGGCCGGGTCGCACCTCGTGTAAAAAAGCAATGCCGTCTTTGGTTTGAGCGGCGGCTAAATGCACATTGGCTGTTACGGATTGCTCATCGGCCAAACGGGTCAGCTCAAAATAATGGGTGGCAAACAAGGTCAGACAGCGATTGTGTTGTACCAAACGCAAGGCAATGGCCCACGCCAGAGACAAACCATCGTAGGTAGAGGTGCCTCGACCGATCTCATCCATCAACACCAAACTGTTCGGGGTGGCAGAGGACAAAATCGCCGCCGCCTCCGTCATTTCCATCATAAAGGTAGAACGCCCACCGGCAAGGTCGTCGGCGGCGCCAATGCGGGTGAAAATACGATCAATAGGGCCAATTACGGCGTGCTCGGCCGGCACAAAGCTGCCCGTACGGGCTAACAGCGCAATCAACGCGGTTTGGCGCATATAGGTGGACTTACCCCCCATGTTGGGACCAGTAATCATCAACAGGCGACGATCCGCGTGCAACTCACACCCGTTCGCAGTGAAATGCTCAATGCTGTGCTCCACCACCGGGTGACGACCCGCAACAATGCGGATCTCGGCCTGTTCGCTGAGCTCTGGTGCGACCCAGTTATTGTCGATCGCATGGCGCGCAAAGCTGGCTAGGGCATCGATTTGTGCCAAAGCCGCCGCCACCACAGAAAGCTGCGGCGCGTACAACAGCAATTGCTGCAACAGCTCATCAAACAAATACTTTTCACGCGTTAGGCTGCGGTCTTTGGCAGACAGCACCTTGTCTTCCCACTCTTTGAGCTCGGGCGTAATGAAACGCTCGGCATTTTTTAAAGTCTGGCGACGACGGTATTCGGTGGGAACCTTGTCGGCTTGGGCGCGACTGACCTCGATAAAAAAGCCATGTACGCGGTTGTATTCCACTTTAAGCGTAGGGATACCGGTGCGCTCGCGTTCGCGAGCCTCTAGGGTTAGTAAAAACTCACCACTATCACTGGCCAAGGTACGCAGTTCATCCAGTTCCGCATCGTAACCGTCCGCAATCACGCCGCCATCACGGATCATCAAGGCCGGCTCGACCGTAATGGCGCGTTGGAGCAATTCAATAGCGGCCGGATCCATGGCTAAATCTTGAATCAACGAATCCAATTGCGATTGGTTTAGCTCGGATAATAACTGGATCAGCTGCGGCAGGTTGTGTAGGGCATCCCGCAAGCTGGCCAACTCACGTGGTCGTACCGAAGCCAAGGCGATGCGGGTGGCGATGCGTTCCAGATCAGGAAAAGGATTCAGCTGCTGCGCCAGTTGTTGTAAGGGCGATTGGATGGTTTGGCTTTGGGCCGCATCGACCAACAACTGCACAATGGCTTGGCGCGTACGTACGGTTTGGTTATGACGCAAAGGCTGATGCAGCCAACGGCGTAACAAACGCGACCCCATTGGCGTCACACAATGGTCAATGGTGCTAAACAAGGTGGGTTTGGTTTCACCACTGATGGTTTCGGTGATCTCTAGGTTTTTACGGCTGACGCCATCGAGCACTACAAACTCACCGAGCTGTTCGACTTGAATTTGCTGAATATGTTGTAGGTGTTGTGCCTGAGTGTGTTTGACATAGCGCAGGAGGGCGCCGGCCGCATAGGTGGCCAAAGGCAGGTCTTGCATGCCAAAGCCACTCACACTATCGACCTGAAAATGATCTAACAGCACCTGTAGCGCATTGTCTTGGGCAAAGTGCCAGTCGGGCAGGGCCACACAGCTTTGGGCGTCTTGGTAACTGATACGGTGTTGCTCTGCGTGCAATAATTCCACGGGTTGCAGACGGCTGAGCTGTGTATCCAACAAACGCGCCTCGCACTCGTACACCTTAAAGGTGCCGTTGGCCACGTTCATCCAGGCAATACCGATGGTGTTTTGCTGTTTGTTGCCAGGACAAATCGCCGCAATAATGCGGTCGGACTTAGCGGGCAACAAGGCGTCATCGGTTAAAGTGCCAGGCGTCACAATACGCACAATCTGACGTTCTACAGGCCCTTTGCTGGTGGCCGGGTCGCCAATTTGTTCGCAAATGGCAATGGATTCACCCAGTGCCACCAATCGCGCCAAATAGCCTTCTAGCGAATGAAACGGCACGCCTGCCATCGGGATGGGCTCGCCGTTAGAATTGCCGCGCTTGGTTAGGGTTAGGTTCAGTAGGCGCGCTCCACGCTCGGCATCTTCATAAAAAAGCTCGTAAAAATCTCCCATGCGATAAAACAGCAAATACGAAGGCGCTTGGGCTTTTAAGCCCAAATACTGGCGCATCATGGGGGTGTGACCGGAGAGATCAGGTTGTGTCATGGGATTCGATCAATAAAGAAAACAAGGGTGCCGCAATAGATTTTTTAAAGCGAACTCGGGGCAGCACGAAGTTTTTCGTGAGCTTGGGCCAGTATGGCGTAAGAATGCAAACGATCGGCTTGATCAAACATATTACAAGTTACCATGAGCTCATCCGCACCGGTTTTATCAATAAAGGCCTGTGTTTGTTCGGTGATGGACTCCAACGAACCAATGGCGGCACAGCTAAGAGCGTGATTCATCACGGCTTGGCCAATTTCACCACTGCGTTCGATGTAGTTGGCCACGGGAGGTGGTAGTTGAATAGGGCGACCTTGGCGCAGGCTCACAAAAGACTGTTGCCACGATGAGGCCAAATAATGGGCTTTTTCATCGGTGTCGGCAGCAAACACATTAAAGCCCAACATCACATAGGGCTTATCCAAATATTGCGAAGGCTTAAAGTGTGTGCGATAGACCTGAATGGCATCCATCATCTGGGCCGGGGCAAAGTGCGAGGCAAACGCATAGGGCAGGCCCAACATGGCGGCTAACTGCGCACCAAATAAACTAGAACCCAAGATCCACACCGGCACATTAGTGCCTCTGCCCGGCACGGCAGGCACCGGCTGTTGGGGCGCATCCGACATATAGTCTAAAAGCTCCAACACATCGTGCGGAAACTCATTGGGATCGGATTGCAGATTACGACGTAACGCCTGTGCGGTACGCTGATCCGAACCAGGAGCACGACCCACACCCAAATCAATACGACCGGGAAACAACGAGGCCAAGGTACCAAACTGTTCCGCAATCACCAAGGGCGAATGGTTAGGCAGCATAATGCCACCGGCACCAACGCGAATACGCTGGGTGTGATGAGCGACATGAGCAATCAACACCGAGGTCGCCGCACTAGCAATGCCCACCATACCGTGGTGTTCAGCCAACCAATACCGCGTGAACTGCCCCGCATCGGCTTGCTGTGCTAATTGCACCGTATTTTTAAAGGATTCGGTAGGATTGCTGCCCTGAACAATGGGAGCAAGATCAAGCACAGATAAGGGATAGGGGCTAGACATAAGGTGGATCCTGATAGGTTATAGATAGTGTGTTTAATAGGATTAGATGGGTGCGATTTACTATTAAACAAGGTTAACAAATAAAAGATCGGCTGCGAACCACCAAGAAAATCGTTATCATTGAGGGCTATTTATTTGAACTTGGAGTATGTTTTATGCCAGATCAGATTTCCTTAAAGCTTGCTTCTATGCCATGGTTAGTCCCCATGGTTGTGAACTTGCTTGTTGCTATCGCCACCCTTGTTATCGGTTGGTGGTTGTCTAATGCGGCGGGACAATGGGTGCGCAAAATGGTTCAGCGCTCCTCACACATCGACATAACCATTGTACCCATTGCCCAAACCGTGGTGACGTGGGTCATTCGAACCTTTGTATTGATCGCGGTATTGGCCCGTTTTGGGGTACAAACTGCCAGTATTATTGCCGTGCTGGGTGCGGCCGGTTTAGCCATTGGTTTGGCGTTGCAAAACACTTTGCAGAATATTGCTTCAGGCATCATGTTATTGGTGCTGCGCCCCATCCGCGCCGGTGAATTTGTTTCCGTCGTCGGTAAAGGCGATGGCACCGTGGACGAGGTCGGCCTATTTATAACGCAGTTTGTGCAGGTGGACGGTGTGAAATTCTGCCTACCCAATAGTCTCATCTGGGGTAACCCCATCATCAACTACAGCCGTAACGCCACCCGTCGTATGGATATTGCGGTAGGGGTACGCTATGGCGACGACCTAGATAAAGCACTAGGCGTGTTAAAAGATTTGGTGAATGGCCATGATAAAGTCCTTAAGGATCCGGCCCCTAGCGTTTTTGTTAGTGCTTACAAAGACAGCACCGTAGTGATTAATGTACGTGTTTGGGCTGCGGTAGAGGACTTCTGGGATCTACAGTTCGAGTTGAATCGCCTTGTACTACAACGCTTGGCGGATGCCGGTTTGAGCCACCCAATCCCTGTACGCGCCGTACTACAAGAAACACAAGAGGAAAAAGTCGCGGCTTAGCCACTAAGCGCTCGC
This sequence comes from Alcaligenaceae bacterium, assembly GCA_012839585.1. Classification (GTDB taxonomy): domain Bacteria; phylum Pseudomonadota; class Gammaproteobacteria; order Burkholderiales; family Burkholderiaceae_B; genus Paenalcaligenes. The sequence goes on from DUNB01000061.1 coordinate 21,972, forward strand.
GATTAGACCTAATTCGCTCCTTAGGCTCTGAAGCCTCAGCGATTAGGTCACAAAAAAGGACTGAATTCGATAACTCGGATTCAGTCCTTTTTCTATGTGGTTATGCCTTAAATCTTCTCTGCGATCTGATCCAAGGTCTGTCTAATTAAACGGGCGATTTCTTTTTGACGGCGGGCGGGCATGCGTTCGGTAATGGCGGTGACGCTAACTGCTAACAGCGGGTGCCCTTGGCTACTACACAGCGCACAGCCCACACCGAGAGCACCGCGCACGGCGTAGTTGCCGACTACTGAATAACCACGGGTGCGGGTATTGGCGACGAGCTGACGCATTTCGCGTTGCGTCATGCCACCGTAATGATCTAAGGCGTTGCTATTGGCCTCGATGATTTGATCCACGGTGTTGTCATCTAATTGCGCTAACAAGGCCAGCCCAGCCGATCCTACGCCCAGCGGCTGACGTTTATTGGCATAGGTGCCTAGGATTTGTACCGGATAAGGGCCAATTTCACGCCATAAGGTCAGGGAATTATTATTTTCACGAATAATGAGAAAAACCGCATCCCCCACTTTAAAGGCCAGTTCGCGCATAAAGGGTTTGGCGATTTCCACCAGATGGTGTTCGTTTTCGGTCTGCGGGGTTTGCTGTTTGGTGGCAGCATAACGGCGGGTTTTACCCACGGCCTGAACAAAATTGCATTCAGTAAGCGCCGCCAACAGTCGATAAATAGTGGGGCGTTGTAGCCCCGTTAGACGAGAAAGCTCGGTGACGCTCAGCCCATTCTCATCATGAGCCTGTAACGTTTGTAATATGTGCAACCCACGTCGTAGGGTTCTAGGGCCAGAACTATTATCGGTAGCAGCTGTCATATGTCTATTCCATCATTTTGTTAAGGCGCTCAACATCTAAAGGTTGCTGGCCATTTTCTATACGTTGGCCTAATTCTTCTAGTGCGCTGCAAAGTTGGCTGATGCGCAATTCTTGTTGGGCCGAGTGATTAATTAATTCGTGCAGGACTTGGACTAAAGGGTCGCTATTGGTGCTATCCACCGCATAGGCGGCAAATGCATCCTGTTCCGTTTTAGACGGCGTGGCCTGATAACCCGAGGAGGTTCGCGCACTGCGTTCTAGCAAGTCTTTTAATGGTTTGCCCGTCCACTCGGCTTTACACGGGTGGAGGGTAGAGCTCGTACCGCCTTTAAGCCCAGAGGCTTTGGTAGGAGAGGTCGGTGGCGTAGTGGGCGTTCCCGCATCGGGTGCCTCGGGCGCAGAGTCAGAGCGCTCTGTGGTAGCCGTCTGCGTTGCCGAAGCCTCTGTGGCAGCATTGGTGGCCGGTTTTTCCGGTGTAGCGGCGGCGTCATCTTTGGTGATAATACGCGCAGGGTTACCTACCGCCGTGGCATTGGCAGGCACGGGTTTGACCACCACCGCGTTCGAGCCCACTTTGGCGTGGGCCCCCACTGTAAATCCCCCTAAAATCTGGGCGCCAGCGCCGACCACCACCCCATTTTCTAAGGTGGGATGGCGTTTGGTGCCCTTATACAAACTGGTGCCGCCTAGGGTCACGCCTTGATAGATGGTACAGTCATCGCCGATCACAGCGGTCTCGCCAATCACAATGCCGTGACCATGATCAAAGAACACCCGCTTGCCAATTTGGGCACCAGGGTGAATTTCTATACCCGTGAACATACGGGTCAGGTGAGAGATAAAACGGGCTAACCACAAAAATCCCGAATTCCACAGGCGATGCGAGAGGCGATGCACCAAAATAGCGTGCAGCCCCGGATAACAGGTCAGAATTTCCCAGCGACTGCGTGCCGCCGGGTCGCGTTCATAAATGCAATCGATGTCTTCGCGTAATTGTTTAAACATAATGACGTTACTATAGCCTTAGCGGGGGGATGGCGCAGCAGGATCTGTCTGCGTCGCCTCTATTTTACGGGCGGTTTTAAGCATAGCGGTACATACCCCTCTAAGCATAGCGACTTCGTTTTGGCTCAGTTGGCTACGCGTAAACAATTGCTGCATACGTAAAAGCAGCTTTTTAGGGTGATTGGGATCTAAGAAATCCACCCCGATCAGGGCTTGTTCCCAATGGGTTAAAAAGGCCTGCACTTGTTCTTGGGTGGCGGGCTGCTCGCTGTCTTGTATTTTGCCGGGGGTACGCAGTTCCTGATGTAAATCTAAGAGTTCCAATAGGGCATGACGTAATTCCCAGGCCGCCAGTTGTAGTGCTTGAGCCACATTTAACGAGCTATATTCGGAATTGGCTGGAATATAGCAAACATATTGACACTGATTAATCTGGTGATTTTCTAGGCCAGTTCGCTCAGTACCTAATACAATAGCAACTTGCCCTGTAGAATGCTGTTGCAAATGAGAAGCGCTTATCTGTGCGCTTTGACGGATGGTTTTAGGCGGCGGCCCGATATAACGGGGGCGTGCTGTCAGCGCAAACGCCAACGAAACCGGCGCCAGCGCCTGTTCTAAGCTGTCATAAATGACAGTGTTTTCTAAGACGTCCGTTGCGCCGCTTGCCATCGCAATCGCATTCTCATGCGTTATGATGGTGGGCGATTTTGGTTTTACCAAACACAATTGGTTAAAACCCATGGTTTTGATGGCTCTGGCGGCAGCACCGACGTTGCCCGGATGACTAGGCTCAACCATAATAAAACGAATATGGTTGAATAAAGGCTCTTGTTGGGTCGGAGTCATTTAAAATACTAAACTGTTGTTAGCCCTTGTGATAAAACATGGTTATTTTAGGGCTTATTTTTAAGAATTACGGAAATCTATGCACCCGATGCTATTTACCGCTATCAAAGCGGCACGCCGTGCAGGCGATATTATTACCCGCGCCAGTCGCGACCTCGAACGCGTGCATGTTGCACGCAAAGGCCCCAGTGACTATGTAACCGAGGTCGATCAGGCCGTCGAAGAAGCCATTATAGAAGTTTTAGCTGAAGCCTACCCAGATCATGCCTTTTTGGGCGAAGAAACCGGTGACCGTCAACCCGAGGCCGATAAAGTAGGCAAAGGCGGGGTTGAATACCAATGGGTGATCGACCCACTGGATGGCACAACCAACTTTATTCATGGTTTCCCTCATTATGCCGTGTCTATTGCCGCCTTGCACCGTGGTCAATTGACCCACGCGGTCATTTTTGATCCCACCAGCAATGAGATTTTTACCGCCAGCCGCGGTAATGGTGCTTTTTTAGATGATCGCCGTATTCGTGTTTCTGATCAACGTCGTTACCACGATGCCTTAATTGGTGCGCATGTACCAGGTTCCGGTGGCTCTGCTGCTGCGACCTCTCCCTTTGCAGCCCTGTTAACAGAATGCGCATCGGTACGCCGTACAGGTTCTACGGTATTGGATTTGGCCTATGTGGCTTGCGGGCGCTTAGATGGCTTTTGTGCGACCAAACTTAAACCGTGGGATATGGCTGCTGGTGCCTTGATCGCGATGGAGGCTGGTGCCTTAGTGGGCGACCTCGAAGGCGAACAAAGCTGGTATAAAACCGGTGATATTTTGGCCGCTACGCCCAAACTATTCCCACAAATGTTAATGCATCTACAAGACTAATTGTCTTATACAAGAGCCACTGACTGGTCGGTGGCTTTTTTTCTTATTCGTATACGGAGCCCCTTAAATGGAGTGGATGGCAGACCCAACGGCTTGGGCCGGGTTATTTACGCTAGTTATTTTAGAAATAGTACTAGGCATTGATAACTTAATTTTTATCGCGATTTTGGTGGATAAACTACCACCACACCAACGCGATAAAGCTCGTGTTATCGGATTGTCCTTAGCGTTATTAATGCGTTTGGGTTTGCTCACGATCATGTCATGGCTCATCACCTTGACCGAGCCGTGGTTTAGCCTGCTTGGACACCAGTTCTCGGGCCGAGACGTCATATTGATCGTAGGGGGCTTATTCCTACTCTTTAAGGGTACGCTGGAAATACGCGAACGGCTGGATCCCACGGTGCAACACGCCTCGGGTTCACGCATGTACGCCAGTTTCTGGGTGATCGTCACGCAGATCGTGATTCTAGACGCGGTGTTCTCCATCGATGCGGTGATTACTGCGGTCGGGATGGTGGAGCACCTATCCGTCATGATGATTGCGGTACTGATTGCAATTGGTTTGATGATTGTGGCCTCCAAACCGCTCACTACCTTTGTGAACAAACACCCCACGGTTGTGATTCTGTGTTTGGGTTTCTTACTCATGATCGGTTTCTCGCTCTTGGCAGAGGGTTACGGTGTGGCAGTGCCTAAAGGGTACCTCTATGCCGCCATTGCTTTCTCGGTCATGGTAGAGGCTTTAAACCAAATTGCCCACCGCAACCAACGTAAGGCTGAGGCACGCCGTCCGATGCGTGAGCGCACCGCGGAAACCGTTTTACGCATGTTGGGTAAACGCCCCATGACAGAAAGCGAAAACACGGGCGACAATATCGACCACCCCACGCAGGACCCGAGTCTCGTCTTTGGTACAGAGGAGCGCAACATGGTCAGTGGGGTACTGACCTTATCAGAGCGTAATGTGCGTTCGATTATGACCCCGCGTAACGATGTGACCTGGGTCAATATCGAAGACTCTCCTGAATATATACGGGCCTATATCGACAGCGAGCCACACAGCTATGTGCCTGTGTGCCGAGGTACCTTGGACGAGGTCATCGGTTTAGGTCAGGCCAAAGAGCTGATTGCGGACCTGATTACGTATAACCACATCCAAATTAACAAACTACGCGAACCGATCATCGTGCACGAATCCATTGGGATTTTGCAGTTGATGGAGCTCTTCAAAGAGGCGCGTAGCCAGTTAGCCTTGGTGGCCGATGAGTTTGGTGCCATTGAGGGCGTGGTGACGCCTATTGATATTTTCGAGGCCATTGCCGGTGAGTTCCCTGACGAAGATGAAATCCCCGATATTGTGGTCTTGGGTGAAAATAAATGGTTGGTCGATGGGGCGGCAGACCTGCGCCATCTGGAACAAGTTTTAGAGATCGATGGCTTGGTCGACGAGAGCGAGGAGTACTCCACCTTAGCGGGTTACCTGCTAGGACGCTTTGGCGCACTTCCCAAACCCGAAGACAGCTGTGATCTGGAATGGGGACCGTACGAATTACATTTCACGGTTAAGCAACTAGAGAACCGTCGTATTGCCAGCGTAGCCATTGAGCGCAGACGCCTGCAGGACGACCTCTACTCTTCTGAAGAACGCAATGAGTAAGGCGGAGCATGATTGAGTATCACTGGTATTTGTTAAAAGCGTTGTTGTTGGGTCTGATCGAAGGGTTTACGGAGTTCATCCCCGTATCCAGCACCGCGCATTTGTTGATATTGGCGGAATGGATTGCATTCCCCTCGGACGCCAATAAAGTGTTCGAGGTCGTGATTCAGTTTGGATCGATTTTGGCGGTGATTTGGCTATTCCGCGCTCGTATCATCCAGTTGATCTCTGGCGTGTTATCGGGCGATAGGGCTGAAATCCTATTCATGCGCAATCTGCTGTTAGCGTTTATGCCGGCCGCCGTGATCGGGGCGTTCAGCATCAAATACATCAAAATGCTCTTTCATAACCCTTTGGTGTTTGTCTTCACCTTGGTCGGGGGCGGTTTGATCATGTTGTGGGTAGAACGTAAACCCGAATACGCTAAACACGGCAGCAATGAAACCGCGACCTCCGTCCGTGCCACCGCACACACCATGGAGGAAATCACCTGGAAACAAGCCTTGATCGTGGGCTTTGCCCAGTGTTTGGCCATGGTGCCTGGCACTTCCAGATCTGGGGCCACTATTGTGAGCGGGATGCTATCAGGCATCCACCGCAAAACCGCCACTGAATTTTCCTTCTTTTTAGCCATGCCCACCATGTTGGCCGCCACTGTTTATGACTTGTATAAAAACGGTGCCGCGCTCAGCCCCGATCAGACATGGGGCATTGTAGTAGGGTTTGTGGCGGCCTTTTTCAGCGCCTTATTCCTGGTAAAAGCCGTACTACGCTTTGTATCCCGTTACACATACCGTCCTTTTGCTTGGTATAGAATAGGACTGGGTATGGTTGTCTTATGCTGGCTGTACTTACGTTAATGGCATAACACCTACAGGCATAGCACCCTTGACATCCTCCCCGCCCTGAACGGCGGGGTTTTCCGCGCAATCTGATAAATCAAGGAGACCCACATGCAACAAAATGAAGCCGCAGCAGTTTGGTTAGAACAGCCCACACCTACCGGCTTAGGGCAGCAATTAGCGGATAAATGGCAGAAAAAGGAATTTATCTCCATCGCAGGTGCGTATGATCCTATTGGCGGCTTATTAGCTCGTCAAGCCGGTTTTGAGGCGCTGTACCTATCGGGCGGTGCGTTGACCGCGTCCTTGGGCTTGCCGGATTTGGGTTTGATCACCATGGATGAGTTGGTGGATCGCGCCCGCGCCATCGTGCGTGCCGTGCGTATTCCCTTGGTGGTGGATGGCGACACCGGTTTCGGTGAGGCCTTAAATACGATGCGCTTAGTGCGTGAATTAGAAGACGTAGGAGTGGCCGCGGTACAGCTAGAGGATCAGGTTTTACCTAAAAAATGCGGACATTTGAATGGTAAACAGCTCGTCACCCCCGATGAAATGGCACAAAAAATTGCGGCCGCCGCCCGTGCGCGTCGTGATTTGCGCATTATTGCTCGTACGGATGCGGTGGCAACCGAAGGCCTAGACGCCGCCATCGACCGCGCACGCCGCTACGTAGAAGCCGGTGCCGATGCGATTTTCCCAGAGGCGTTGGTAGACGAAGAGCAGTTCAAAGCCTTTGCCGCGGCCATTGATGCGCCCCTGTTGGCGAATATGACCGAGTTTGGTCGTACACCACAGACCTCTGCCAAGCAGTTCGAGCAAATGGGCTACGCCATGGCCATCTGGCCCGTATCCAGCCTACGCATCGCCGCCAAAGCCCAAGAGGCCTTCTACAACGAACTAAAACAAACCGGCACCGCAGCAGGGCAAGTCAAACACATGCAAACCCGCGCTGACCTCTATGAACTCATAAACTATTTTGGTTATGAATCACTGGACAGCAGCATCCAACGCACCATCGTGCCTGATGTACTAGATGATTAGAATTAATTGATATAAGTGAGAAAGGCCGAGCATCAATCACACATCATGCTGTTTTTTTAATTTGAATTTCAGCGGTGCTTGATGCTGGCGGTGCAAGGTCATTTGCCCGTCTGCGTGCAAGGCCAGCCAGCCCGATCGCGTTGGGTTGCTATGATCGAACTCCCAATCGGGCAACACGATACGGCTATAGATTCGCCCTTCGTCATCTTGCATACGATGTAGGGCGGGACGGTGCGTGTGGCCGTGCAGCAAAATATTTTCGTCGTAGGCCCGCAGTAAATCCATGCAGGCGATCTCGTTCACATCGGTGATGTGTTCCGCCGACATGACCTGCTGTTTGTTTTTGCTACGCTTGCGTAAGCCCCCGGCAATGGCCAGACGCCAGCTCAGTGGCAGGGCTAAAAATAGCTGTTGGACGCGCTTGTTACGCACACGGCGTCTAAAGTTTTGATATGACACATCATCGGTGCAGAGTTCGTCGCCATGCGTTAACAACATGCGATGGTGGTCGGTCTGCAAAATGACCTGATCATCCAACATCTGGGCGCCCACATAGTGCGCCATACGCGGGTTCAACAAAAAGTCTCTGTTGCCACGCATAAAGAAAATAGGGATGTCCTGGGCGGCATCCCTGAAATGGTAGATGGCATGGGCCAGCCACGGGGGCGGGTCCATGGCCAAATCCGCCCCGACCCAAGCATGGAAAATATCCCCACACAGGATCAGAGCCTTGGCTTCTTTTTGGGCTTGCTTTAAAAACTGATAAAACGCCTGTGCGGTCTTGGGGCTATTGGGCCCCAAATGAATATCCGCAGCAAGCCATACCTCGCCATGCAGTTGAAGTTTACTCAACAAGGGTGGCGCTTTCGATAACAACGTCCTCTACAGGCACGTCTTGGTGGAACCCTTTGCTACCAGTTTTCACGCCTTTGATCGCGTCGACAATATCGGTGCCTTCAACCACTTTACCGAATACGGCATAGCCCCAACCGTTAGGAGTCGGGTTCGTGTGGTTCAAGAAATCGTTGTCTGCCACGTTGATAAAGAACTGAGCTGTCGCAGAGTGTGGATCGTTAGTACGAGCCATGGCCAAGGTGTAACGATCGTTTTTTAGACCATTATTGGCTTCGTTTTCGATAGGAGCCAAGGTGTCTTTTTGGGCCATGCCGACTTCGAAACCACCGCCTTGCACCATGAAGTTATTGATCACACGGTGAAAAATCGTACCGTCGTAAAAGCCAGACTTAACGTAGCTCAAAAAGTTCTCAACGGTTTTAGGGGCTTTTTCGGCATTTAACTCAATGGTGATATCGCCTTTGTTGGTTTTCAATAGAACTTGAGGGTTAGTGCTCATGGATGTAGTACCTTGTGTGGTAGAGGTTGAGGTGGCCTGAGCAGTAGATAGGGTCAACGCCGCCATCATCAAGCCAAGCAAAAAAATAGCAGTGCGCGGTAGGCGCAATGCCTGTCTTATAGTGAAGTATTGCATCATTGTAAAGGCTTCCGTAGTAGAGATCACTGTTGCATCAGGTATTCGGTGTCTTGGGTGCGCTCGGTATTGCCGGCGCGTTTAAAGGACTCGTGAGCCATCATCAGCTGCAGTTCGCCTTGGTTTTGTAAGGCCAACGCATAATTGGGGTTGGCGGTCAACGCCATATCTAAAGCCTCTTGGGCTAAATCCAATTTGTTTTGTCGCATGTACTCGGTGGCCAGATTGTTCCAGGGCTCCGGTAATTCGGGATAAAAAATCGTTAATTGTCGATACGATTCAATAGCCTCATTGTGCTGGCCGGCTTGGGAATAGGCCCGACCCTGTAAAAACAGCAATTGTACATCCACACCGATTTCAGCTTGGGCCTCGCGCTGTTCTAAACGACGCGCAATGGCGGCTAAAGCCTCTTGGTTTTGACCATTATTCAACATGGTGGTGATGCGATCGGTGACCGCTTTTGGGGTCATTGGCAAAGAGGTATCCACCTTGGGCGTCAGAGCGTCTAGGACACGGACTAACGGTTTCCAGCCCCGAACGGCTTCGGGCTCAGCGTCAAAAATCGGTGTTTGCTGTGCCTGTGCAGACCACGCCAGCCCAAGGCTACAGCACACCGCTGCGATAACTTTATAAAAGAATGGGGGTGATTTTTGCACAGACAAGATCCCTATAAGGCGTAAAGGTAAAACAATAAGGGGCATTATAAACGACACGCGCTTGAGTAGCCTTGTTATACTGAAAGATGACTTATTTTAGCCATTTATTTTCAGACTACATCCTATATGTTGCGTATTTATAGCTCTCTATCGCGTACCAAAGAAACCTTTCAACCCATAGAGCCGGGCAAAGTCCGCATGTATGTATGCGGGATGACCGTCTATGATTTTTGTCATTTGGGTCACGCGCGCATGCTGGTTAGCTTTGATGTGATTCAACGCTGGCTGCGCACCATGGGCTATCAGGTGCAATACGTACGTAATATTACGGACATCGATGACAAGATCATCCGTCGCGCCGTAGAACGTAACCAACGCATGCAGGACGTCACTGCTTTTTATATCGATGCCATGCACGCCGATGAAAAAGCCTTGAACGTGCAGTCGCCGGACTTTGAGCCGCGCGCCACCCAACACGTGGGTGATATGTTGGGCATCATTAAACTGTTAGAGGACAAAGGCCTGGCCTACCAAGGCGATGATGGCGACGTGAACTACGCCGTGCGCCAGTTCCAAGGTTACGGCAAACTGTCCGGCAAATCCTTGGACGATCTACGTGCGGGCGAACGCGTGGCAGTCTCTACCGGCAAACGCGATCCGCTGGACTTTGTGCTGTGGAAAGCCGCCAAAGATGACGAGCCTGCTGAATCCAAATGGGAATCGCCGTATGGATTAGGCCGTCCCGGCTGGCACATCGAATGTTCCGCCATGAGCAACGCCTTATTAGGCATGCCCTTGGATATCCATGGCGGCGGGCCGGACCTCAAATTCCCACACCACGAAAACGAAATCGCCCAATCCGAGGGCGCGTTTGGGGGCGAAATGGCCTCGGTGTGGATGCATTGTGGTCCATTGATGGTGGACGCAGACAAAATGTCCAAATCCTTGGGCAATTTCCGCACCATCCGCCAAACCGTCGCGGGTGATATTGCTGACGACCAGGCCACCTATCAGGCCAACCCGCGCGAGGCGGAGATGCTGCGCTTTTTCATCGTGCGCAATCACTACCGCAGCACCCAAAACTACGCCCCAGACAACTTATTCGATGCACAGCAGGCGTTAGATCGCTTGTACCAAACCCTGGCGAACATCCCACCGGCCAAATACGATGGCATTGATTGGGACAGTGATTTTGCCAAACGATTCCGAGACGCCATGAACGACGACTTTAATACCGCCGGTGCGGTAGCGGTCTTGTTCGACATGGCCAATCAGGCGAACCGTGAAAAATCCGCTAATCTGACCGCGCAGATGAAAGCCTTGGGTGGCGTATTAGGCTTATTACAAACCGATCCGCAGCTTTACCTACGATCCAGTACCCGTTATCTAAAGGACGCCGTACAAAGCGATTCCCAGTTATCCAATGCGGACATTGATGCGCTGGTCGCACAACGTCAAACCGCCAAAGACAACAGGGACTTTGCCGCCGCCGATGCCATTCGTGATCAGCTCAAAGCCCAAGGCATCGAATTGGAAGACAAAGCAGGTGGCTTAACCCAGTGGCGTCGCGCCTAATTGGTGGACACCATGTGCGCTATACCCGCCTATTGGGATGCCGCTAAAACGCAGCTGATGAAAAATGATCGGATTCTGCGTAAAATTATTCCCAGTTACGATTGCGATCCGCACCTACCTGCGGTTTCGCCTTTTGTAACGCTGGTGCGGGCGATTTTGGCTCAACGGGCCAGTCGCCAAACCGCACGCACGCAGTGGCTACGGTTTTCCGAACAATACGGTTTACAACCTAATCCTGAAAATATCGCTATACTTTCGGCTGGTTGTTTACAACAAATTGGTTTGCCGCTGCGCAAAGCAGAATATATCATTGGCGTATCGCAACATTTTGCCCAAGGGCGTATAGACCTGACCACGTTAGACCAAATGGACAACGAACAGGTCATCCAACGCCTATGTGAGATACGTGGGGTCGGACGATGGACGGCCGAAATGTTTTTAATTTTTAACTTGCGTCGTGCCGATGTGTTGCCCTTGGATGATGCGGCCTTATTAAAGGCCATTTCAATGCATTATTTTAGTGGCGAGCCGGTATCGCGTTTCGAGGCCCGCGAGGTCGCCCAGGCGTGGGCGCCTTGGTGTACTGTGGCAACGTGGCATTTATGGCGCAGCGTCAACGCTGTGGCTGTGCATTATTAATACGAGCTAAGACTACAATGCGAAATACATTCCTAGAGTTCGAGCAACCCATTGCAGAACTTGAACAAAAAATAGACGAACTGCGATTTGTACAGGCGGACTCCGCTGTGGATATTTCCGAAGAGGTCAGCCGTCTACAGCAAAAAAGTCAGGCTTTGGCGCGTAGTATCTACGCAAAGCTAACCCCATGGCAAACCGCGTTGGTCGCTCGCCACCCACAGCGTCCATACACCTTGGACTATGTGCGCGAAATCTTCACCGATTTCCATGAATTACACGGCGACCGCATGTACGCGGATGACAAAGCCATTGTGGGCGGTATGGCTCGATTCAACGGCACCCCCTGTATGGTGATTGGTCACCAAAAAGGCCGTGACACTAAAGAACGCGCTAAACGCAACTTTGGTATGCCACGCCCAGAGGGCTACCGCAAGGCGCTACGCCTAATGCGTTTGGCTGAAAAATTCCAGCTTCCCATCTTTACCTTTGTGGACACCCCCGGTGCGTATCCTGGTATTGGTGCCGAGGAACGCGGCCAGTCCGAGGCCATTGGTCATAACCTTTATGCTATGGCGGAACTCAAAGTGCCCATTATCTCCACCATCATTGGTGAAGGCGGTTCCGGTGGTGCTTTGGCGATTGCCGTAGGCGACGTGGTAATGATGCTGCAATACGCCACCTATGCTGTGATTTCCCCCGAAGGCTGTGCGTCGATCTTATGGCGCAGCGCAGAAAAAGCCTCTACCGCCGCAGAGGCTTTGGCCATTACCGCAGACCGCCTCAAAGACTTTGGTTTGATCGATCGCGTGGTCAACGAACCCGTCGGCGGTGCACACCGTGACCCATCCACCATGTCACGTCAATTAAGCCGTGCCTTGGCAGATGCATTGCGTCAGGTGTCTGGCTTGTCCGCGGATCAACTACGTGAACAGCGCCTAGAGCGTCTACTGTCCTACGGCCGCTACCAAGAAGGTCGCAGCTAAAACGTAGTGCATACCCCTCTTTCTATAGATCTGATAGCGCAGCTGGCGAATCCACACATCGTCGCTGCGCTTCAACGATTAACGGCTCAGCTACCTGGTACCGATTTTGCAGTTGCCTGCAGTGGCGGGGTGGACTCGGCCATGTTGGGCTTGCACGCCAGCCTGTGGGCGCGTCAGCAGGGTAAAACCCTGCATTTTTTTCATGTGCATCATGGCTTGCAGCAACGGGCCGAGGGCTGGCTACAACACGTACAAGATCTTGCGCAACGTTTAGGCGTGGCGTGCCATGCTACCCGTGTACAGGTGGACTTAAGCCAAGGCGATGGGATGGAGTCCGCCGCACGTACCGCACGTTATCAAGCCTTTCAGCAAATGGCCGCTCAAACCGGAGTACGTCATGTGTTTTTGGGCCATCACTTGGATGACCAGGCAGAAACGGTATTATTGCGATTATTGCGGGGGGCGGGGCCTACCGGCATGGGGGCGATGGCCGAGCGCACCGAACGAGATGGTTTGGTTTATTTGCGCCCTTTGTTAAACATACCACGCAGCGACTTAATTACTGTGGCCAAACAATTCGCCGAACACACGGATTGGGAACCAGTTTGGGACCCCACCAATTTACAAGATGACTACACCCGAGGCGCGTTAAGAGAACGCCTAACCCCACATCTAAATGAACGCTGGCGGGGTTGGCAACGGGTTTTAGTACGCCATGCCCAACAAAGCCAGCAGGCCGATGAAATCCTGACCGAGGTCGCTGCCGCAGATTTAGCGCAGCTGGATCACAACACGGACGATCAAAGCTTCGATTTAGCCTTATGGCGAAAATTAAGTTCCGCCCGCCAAGCCTTAGTGTTACGGTATTGGTTGGGCCAGCAGGGCATGTTAATGCCCACGCAGGCCCGTTTAGATGACATGATGCGGCAGCTTAATCAGCTACATGCGCTGGGCTTTGATCGACAGATGCGCGTCAAACACGCCCACGCGTGGGTGTGCTGCCACAAAGGGCGCGTTTTTTTGCAGTTTGACACTAGCGCATAAAAAGCAAAATAGAATATTATTTTTTTTCGTGGCGTGAGCCAACTATTTTAAGTTTGTAAATACTATGTCCTTAATCGTACAAAAATATGGCGGCACGTCGATGGGTTCGGTAGAGCGCATCCAAAACGTGGCGCGCCGCGTGGCCAAATGGCACAGAGCCGGACACCAAGTCGTGGTGGTTCCTTCCGCTATGTCGGGTGAAACCAATCGATTGTTGGCCTTAGCTAAAGATATCTCCGCTCACCCCAACACGCGCGAGCAAGACATGCTCGCCGCCACCGGTGAACAGGCCAGCAGTTCGTTATTAGCGATGGCATTGATCGAGCTAGGCGTACCTGCCCGCAGTTATGCCGGTTGGCAGGTGCCCGTAAAAACCGACTCGTCTTACACCAAGGCCCGTATCAAATCCATCGATGCCAGCCGTGTGCAGGCCGACTTAGACGCCGGTCGCGTGGTCATTGTGACCGGATTCCAAGGTATCGATGAAGAAGGGCATATCACCACCTTAGGTCGTGGTGGCTCAGACACCTCTGCCGTGGCCATGGCCGCCGCCCTAAAAGCCGACGAATGCTTGATCTTTACCGACGTGGACGGTGTGTACACCACAGACCCCCGCGTGGTACCAGAAGCCCGTCGTATGGGCGTGATTTCCTTTGAGGAAATGCTAGAGCTGGCCTCTTTAGGCTCTAAAATTTTACAAATACGCTCCGTGGAGTTCGCCGGTAAATACCGCGTTCCGGTACGTGTTTTATCATCGTTAACTGATCCTGATTTGCCCATCGACGAGGAAGACTCCTCGGGCACGCTTATTACCTTCGAGGAAGATACAAAAATGGAAGCTGCTGTTGTTTCTGGTATTGCTTTTAGCCGCGATGAGGCCAAATTCACGCTACGCGCTGTACCTGACACCCCCGGCGTGGCGTACTCGATCCTAGGACCTATCGCTGATGCCAATATCGAAGTCGATATGATCCTGCAAAACCTATCGGTACAAGGCACCACCGACTTTTCCTTTACCGTAGGTCGTGCCGACGCCGAACGCACCCTAGAGCTACTGGAAAAACAAATCGGCCCATCCATTGGTGCCGGTGAAATCGTTGCAGACTCTAAAGTATGTAAAGTGTCCATCGTAGGTATTGGTATGCGCAGCCACGCCGGTGTGGCCAGCACCATGTTCCGCGCCTTGTCGGAAGAGGGCATCAACATCCAAATGATCAGCACCAGCGAAATCAAAACCTCTGTCATCATCGATGACAAATACATGGAATTAGCCGTGCGCACCTTGCACCGAGTCTTTGAATTAGACCAGGAAAAAGGCGCTGCTGAAGCCAAATAATTCAAAGGCTAGCCTCTATGCAAACAGGGGCTAGCTTTTTTGTTTTTAGTTGTGCTATAGTAATGACTTTACGGAGATGTGGCCGAGAGGTTGAAGGTACTCCCCTGCTAAGGGAGCATGCGGCTTATACCCGCATCGAGGGTTCGAATCCCTCCATCTCCGCCAATACCTTGTCTAAACAAGTGTATTAAAGTACAAAGACCCGCACAGTTAAACGCTATGCGGGCTTTTTTATGTCTGAGAGAGTCTGCGGTAGTACACTGATACATACCGTCGTAGACTTACCGTCAAGCTACACGTTTGTGGGATAGACAGTGGATCCGATTGTATTAAACACTGATGATTTGGGCTTCAGTAAATTTGGATCGTTTCATGGTTTCTTCCATTGAGAGAATAATGGCAGAAATCTCTGGTTTTGGCCTGTGCCTTTTTAGGGGTAGGGGCAGGCGATAAGAGGTTGGTGGCAAGAGGTTAGTTAAGTAGGTACCATTTGTATGGTAAAGAGAAAGAGGGAGCTCTTTTTTAAAAGTTTTGTTTTATTTTAAAATGAAAAAGAAGAGTGTTATGACATTTGAAACTACTATACCTGACTGGAGCAATACTGGTGTAAGCCAGGTTTTCCAGGCCTTATCGC
>DUNB01000062.1 GCA_012839585.1 Alcaligenaceae bacterium
AACAGGTCAGCATCTAGCTGGCTGCGAAGCCATCAAAAAGCGTCCTGATGCTAATTTATTATTACAAGATACTCAAGCCACACTCAATCAACCACGTTTGGTTGCGCAAGGAGCTAAGCCTAAAAACAATGACCTTAATCTTAAGGACAGCACAGAGCAGGCGGCGCAGTCTGTTGTCAGCGTACGTTCTTTAGCCCCCTTGGCAGCCATTGTGGGCTTGCAGTCGGAATATCACCCACAGCGCAGCGTAGTGGGCTTATTAGCGACCACAGATGAAGACTATGGCTTACTTCGTGACGCGTTTGCTTCAACTGGTAAACGTGAGGTGATGGAAGGCTCTGTGGTCTTGATTCGTAAGTCTGGTGTTGACTCCAACACAGTAGGGCCTAAATATTACGTGGGTGAATTATCTTGGTGGAAGGTGCTTTGGTATAACTTATCAGAGAGACCGATCTTATTAGGTGGTGCTGCGTTCTTATTGGTTCTGCTTTTGGCCTTGTTGGCCCGGAACTTGTTACGACAAGTAGCACGTAAACGCTTGGAACGAGATGCTTAGGTGGTTTTTGACCCTTCTTTTGACTGGACTGGGCGCGGCGGCACAAGCCACAACGCTGTGCCCGCCCGCCTGGCCGGAATGGGAGCAGGTTCAAAAGACGATGATTTCAGCGCAGGGCAGAGTCATTGATGCTTCTGACCCGCGTGAAATCACCACCTCTGAAGGACAAAGCTATGCGTTGTTCTTCGCTCTGGTAAATAACGACAAACTCCTTTTTAGGCGTCTGGTGCGCTGGACGGAAAATCAATTAGCTCAAGGCGATCTCAGCGCCCATCTGCCGGCTTGGCTTTGGGGGCGTACCCCAGAGGGTAAGTGGGGGGTCTTAGATGCAAACAGCGCTTCAGACTCGGATTTATGGATTGCTTACACCCTACTCGAAGCGGGCAGGCTCTGGAAAGAGCGACGCTACACCGTTTTAGGGCATTTTCTCTTACAGCGCATCGCCAAAGAAGAAGTGTTTTCTTTGCCTGGCTTTGGCGCTGTGCTTCTACCAGGAAAAGAAGGCTTTGTTCATCCCGATTCGAATCGCTGGCAATTAAATCCCAGTTATGTACCACCACAGTTAGTGCAGCGCGCCCAGAAAGAGCTGCCAGATAGTGTGTGGTCAGAGGTCTTGGAAAAGGCACCCGCCTTTTTAATGCAAAGTGCGCCACTGGGCTTGGCGCCAGATTGGGTTAGTTGGACGGACCAGACTTGGTCCTTTGATGAACCAGAAGGCAGCTACGATGCCATACGCGTTTATTTGTGGATAGGGATGCTTTCTGATCAAGCACCATCCAGCCATCAATTAAAAACGCATTTTGCCCGAGCTTTATCAGTCTTAGATCAAGACGGGCTGCCGGCGGAAACGGTACAAGTCCTAACAGGACAAGCCCAGGATATTGGACCGGTGGGGTTTTCGGCGGCGTTATTGCCATTGTTTGGTCAGACTCCGTTTGGTCAGGCACAGCGCGAACGCATTAACGAGACGGATCTTAGCCAATTGGGTTATTACAACTCCATGTTGCTTTTATTTGGCTCCGGTTGGGATGAGAAACGTTACGCTTTTGATGAGCAAGGTCAATTAGTGCCAGCATGGAAAAATTGCGAATGAAACCAATATACATCACCTTAGCTGCGCTGTTTTTAGCGAATTCAGCCCTCGCTCAGCCTACAGCAGAGCAACGTCTATTAGAGCAAATCCAGCGTGGAGAGGCTCTGTACAGAGATGATATTGTGGATGACGCCCTAGAGCGACTGTATCGCATTCGTCCGCAACATACAGAAGGCTTATTGGCGGAAATTCGGATTGCAATACGCTTAGGCAAAGTAGAACAAGCCGAAGCCAAATTGGCAGAACTAAAACAAACCGCTCCGGACTCAGCGGCCTACAAAGAAGGCGCTTTGTTAGTGTATTTAGCCTCTGATGAGGCGAGTACGAAACTATCGCAAGCTCGCTTATTAAATGCGGCAGGCCGATTCGAGGCGGCAAGACAGGCTTATGATGAGTTACTAAAAGGTAGCTATCCCACTGCTGAACTCGCCCAAGAGTATTGGCAAGTACGAGTTAATCAAACCAAAGATTATGCGACGGCCATTAGTGCGCTTACTCCGTTATTGTCACGTTTTGATCAACACCCAGCCTTATTAAAAACCTTAGCTAACTTTCATTTTTCTAACGACAATCCAGCACAAGCCTTGTCTTATTTACATACCTTGGCTGAGCACCCCATTGAAAAAGGCTGGGCGGCAGAAAGAGAGTACGATTACTTAAGAACCTTGCCGGTGAGTGCGGAAAGTGAGCAGGCTTGGACAGCATTCTTAAAGCGTTATTCGGATATAGAGACTGTGGTGCGTAGAGGAGAGAGATTCCTCGTGCAGCAACAGCAGCTGTTAAATGATCCGGCGTGGCATGCAGGTCAAGCCGGCTTACAGTTAGTGGAAAACGAACAAAACCCAGCCAAAGCCATTTCCTTATTAAATCAAGCGGTGGCGGCCTATCCCAAAGATGTAGACTTATTAGGTGCTTTGGGTTTGGCGTATTTGCGTCAAAACCAACGGGTACAGGCTTTGCGTTATTTTGAAAAAGCACTAGAGGCCGATGAATTTGGAGACAGAACCTCTCGCTGGGTTAGCCTGATTGAATCAACGCGTTATTGGTTGCTCTTGAACCAAGCCCAAGAAGCGGCCGCTCAACAAAACTGGACAAAGGCCAATGGGCTTTATCAGCAAGCATACCGTCAAGATCCAAGCAATGTGTTTGCCGTAGTCGGTTTGGCGGACTCTTATTTAGGGCTGAATGATCAACAAAAAGCGTGGACCTACTATCAAAAAGCCACGACGATGGCAGCGGCGGACGAAACGGCGCAACGGGGTGTATTGCGTTATGCCGCGACCTTGCCGACCGAGCAAGCCCTAGCGCTGCTAGAAAAAATGCCGGCTGTGATGCAAAAAGGACCTCTGTTTGTGCAGGCCAAACGCGGTTATCAGGTCAGTTTATTACAGGATCAGGCGAAAAAAGCCCAAGAAGACGGGCGTTGGAATGATGCCATTGTCGCTTTGCAGCAGGCGCAGCAACTGGATCCGAATGATCCATGGCTCAGCTATAACTTGGCCACGGCGCTACGGGACCAAGGTCGAACAGACGAAGCGGTAACGGCGTTTAATAAACACTTGGCACTGCATCCTAATAACTCTGCGACGCGCTACGCTCATGGTTTGTTATTGGCTTCGCTCTCTCAGTGGCAAGAGGCCTTGGATACTTTAGCCGTGATTGATCGCGCAGACTGGACCGACGGCATGCAAGAACTGCTAGTGCGGGCCAAAGAGAACCAGCTTCTGGAGCAAGCTGATCGTTTGTATGCAGCAGGGCAAATCAAAGAAGCTATGGCTTTATTGGATGCGAATTCCGAGTCCAATACGGTCAAACTGCGTTTGGCCTCATGGGCTTATGAAAACGCAGACTACGATAAAGCCATCACCACCTATCAGGCCGCCTCAAAACAAGAGCCTTTGTCAGGCAGCGCTTACCGCGACATGGCTCGCGCTTGGCAAGCCTTAGGCAGAGAGCCTCAGCAGGCTTTAGACTGGTTCGCCCAAGGTATGCTGGCAGAAAAACTCTTGCCAGCCGAGGCCTTATCCCCTGAGCGAGACAATGTGGCCTTTACCCGCGCCATGCGTATTGAAGATGACGATGATTGGTTAAAGCGGGGTTTACGACAAGATGCAGAAACACTGTATCAACAACAGAATCCGACCATCACCGTACATAATGATAGCTGGTGGCGTAGCGACGGCACCCCTGGTATTTCAGAGTTGAACGCAAGTACCACGATTGTGCATTTGGACTACCCCATCAAAACAGGGACTGGATACATACGCGCAGATCATGTGCGTATGAATGCGGGAACCTTAGAGACCGACGCTCAAGGGGTGTATACAGGTGAGTTTGGCACCTGCTCGCAGGCGGGCTCCGGTGGATGTACCACAAACCTGAAGCAAAAAGCCTCCGGTACCAGCGTGGCAGTGGGTTGGCAGGGAGATAAGCTAGCCTTTGATTTGGGCACGACGCCACAAGGTTTTACGGTGAGCAACTGGACCGGTGGCATCAGCTATGACGATAAGTTTGGCTTAACAGGTTGGCGTCTGACCGCTTCTAGACGTCCCATGTCGAACTCCTTGCTTTCATTTGCCGGCGCCAAAGACCCCAGAACAGGTAGAAAATGGGGCGGTGTGATGGCAACGGGGGCGGCCTTGAGCTTAAGCTGGGATCAGGGCGAAGCCAACGGGGTGTGGGCTGACATGAGTCACCATTATATATCGGGTAAAAATGTTGATTCGAACTCGCGCACCCGTTTAATGGGGGGCTATTATCGACGTCTTATTAATGAAAACAACGAAATTCTAACCGTTGGTGTCAATGCTATGCACTGGCGCTATCGTAAAGACCTGGGTGATTATAGTTTTAGACAAGGCGGCTATTACAGCCCTAAACAATACAACTCGATCTCTTTACCTGTGAGCTATAGCAAACGAACCGCGGATTGGTCGTTTACGGTTCAAGGCGGCCCGTCCTTTAGCCAAAGTAAGAATCATCAAGGGGAATCGAGCCAAGGCGTAGGCTACTCCTTCAATACGGCGGTAGAGCGCCGCATCAACAATCACCTGGTTGTCGGTGCGGCACTCAACTTGCAACGCAGCGAAGACTACTCGCCTAACCGCGGCATGCTTTACCTACGTTATTACTTTGAACCATGGCAAGGTAGCCTGCCTTTAGGGACTAAACAGATAACACCCTATGCAGACTTCAAATAACGAAAAGCACGCCTGTTATCATTGCTCTAAGGACACCACCCCGATGAGGGGTGGTTGTGATGTGTTTTGAAATCATTGTTTTTAAAATAGGGTGAATGATGAAAAAAGTTATGGTGCTTGATTATGGCGCTGAAAAAGTGGCCGCGCTTTGTGAGTTAATTAAGGCTCAAGGTTTTGAGGTCGAACTCGTAGGACGTGACTATAGAGCAGAGGCGATTAAGGCGGATCCAAGCATTGCGGGGGTGATTTTGGCGGGCGGCCCGTATACGGTATACGAGGATGATATCCAAGTCAGAGACCCAGAGCTATTCAACATGGATATACCGCTTTTAGGACTAGGACGCGGTATGCAGGTGATGATTGATTGTCTAGGGGGTACCGTAACACCTGCTGGCTATCAGTATGCCCCTACGCCCTCTAAATTGAGCTTGCACAATACAGAAAATGGCATTTTTGCCGGTTTCGACGCGGAAACCGTAAAACCGCTGGGCTTTGATGCCAAGGTATCCAAATTGCCCGAAGGCTTTAAGGTGCTAGCCAGTGGCCACGAGGTGGAAAGCGGGGATAACCGACCTTTTGGCGCGATTGAGTCACCAGAAAAACAGTTATATGGGATTCAATACGTGGTGGATACCGAGCAGTCGGACAATGACCAAGCCGCTATACGTAATTTTTTGAACCTATTATAAAAAAGGTGGCTCATCATGGCCCAGAGGGAAGCCACACGCACGATTCAAGCCTTGCAACACAAGGAACTATCCGTTGCGGTGGAGCTTTGCGCTCGGGCCATGAGCGATAACCCCATTCATATTCGAGTCTTTGGCACCGTCTCAGAACAACGTGTGCAAAGACTTGTTCGCTTTTTTACAGGCATGTTGGCCTATGTACACCGTAAAGGTCACCTCTATGGGGCCTATATGGGACAGGATTTGGTTGGCGTGATAGGACTGTTTCCACCGAATCAGTGCAGCCCGACGACCTTGGACCTTCTACGTTTAGTCCCGAGTTTTTTGCTG
The DNA here is from genome assembly GCA_012839585.1 of Alcaligenaceae bacterium. Lineage (GTDB taxonomy): Bacteria > Pseudomonadota > Gammaproteobacteria > Burkholderiales > Burkholderiaceae_B > Paenalcaligenes. The sequence continues at coordinate 5,866 of DUNB01000062.1, forward strand.
TCCACCCATGGATTTCGCTTAGGGCGGCTGGCAAGGTGGTTAAGCATCTGGGCAAAAAAGGACCTAGCACAACCGCACTGGCACCTAGGACCTTTAGCGGTTGATCCCGCTTGGCAGCGACAAGGCATCGGCAGCCAGCTCCTTGAATTCGCTAGTGAAAAGGGGCAGGGGGATTGTCTATATTTAGAAACAGATAAAATCGAAAACGTAAGGTTTTACGAAAAATACGGCTTTGTGACGTTGAGTACACCTATGGTTTTAGGTACAACGAGTTGGTTGATGATGAAAAAAGCGGCTACCAATTAAGCCAGCAGTTATAGGCAACACACCGCTAAATCAAATAAAAAAACGAATCTCATAAAAAAGCCCCTAAAAACAGGAGCCGTGTGCGGATCCCTAACTACCCGGATAGCCGGCCAATGGACTGGCACCGGGTCATAGAGAGTTAAACGCAAATTTAAGACATAAAGTGAATGAGGTCTGGACTGGTGCTACGACCAAAGACGGACTCAACAGCCACAGCGATAGCTAATAGTCTCGCATCATCGCCCGCTTTTCCCATGAGCTGATAGCCTAGGGGCAACTCGCCTTCTGATCTGGGTAAGGGTAAGGATACAGCACAAAACTCTAGGTAGTTGGCAGGTTGGGTATTCCGAGTCATCCCCAAGGCCAGTCGCAGCGCTTCATCTGCATCATCAAATTGACTGAGTTTTGGCGCAATATCGACGGTGGTCGCACTGACTACCGCATCAAACTCATTAAAAATAGGTTTAACCTGTTTAATGCTTTTTTGGCGTTTTTCTTCTGCAGCTAAAAGATCCGCAGCACTCACCTGATAACCACTTTCTACACGAGCACGTACGATGGGATCCATTTTTTGCGCACCATCATCTAGGACTTGTTTGCCTACAGCTGCAACAATTGAAGCTGGCATACTCAAAGGGAAGTAGCCTTCTCTCTCGTTGGCGCCTTGAATGGTTATCTCGTCAAATTGGATACCGTTCTTTGATAGTGCTTTTTGCGCCGTTGCTAGAGCCGTAAGCGTTGATTCTGGTAAATTATCATTAAAGTAATTCGTAGGTATCCCAAAACGCAAACGATTTAAATTGATGGGAATAGGGGTGGCGTCGTATTGGTAACCGTACAACTGGCTGGAAATAGCATGATAGGCCGTTTGAGCATCAACTGCTGATTTGGTTAAAAGCCCGAGGCTATCTACACGTGGGTCTAACGGAATTACACCGTCCGTGGGCCATGCCCCAAAGGTTGTCTTGAAGCCAAAAATCCCATTAAAAGAGGCTGGGGCACGCACCGACCCCCCTGAGTCTGATCCTATGGCAAAGGCACAGAGACCAGCGCTGACAGCAACACTGGAGCCAGAGCTGGAGCCACCAGGAACCCGTTGGCTAGTTGAGTCCCAAGGGTTCCAAGGCGTGCCCAATGGGGCTGAAACGCCCGTGATTCCTAAGCATAGCTCTACCGCTTTGGTTTGTCCTAAAAACACACAACCCAGCCGTCGTAAAGCCTGAATAAACGAACCTTCTTTTTCACCAGCCAGTTCGTGCAAGGGCAATAAACTGCCTGCCCGAGGAGCCGGCATTTGATGGATGGTAAAAATATCTTTGATGGCAATCGGAACCCCCATGAGAGGGCCTAGGTCGACTCCAGAGGCAATGAGTCTATCCATCGCTTTAGCGGTTTCAAGCGCTTGTTTTGCATCAACATACTCGTAAGCCTGCAAGCGAGGATCCAGATGTTCGATACGAGTTAGATAGGCTTGAGTTACCTGTTCCGAGCTCACAGTACCGGATCGGAAATCCTGATAAAACTGCGTTAGTCCACCTTCTTGTAAAGGATCTATGGGCAGCGTTGCCATTTTATTTTCTCCATTGAGTAATCTGGTAAATATATTTTTATATCTATATAGATCCAGTAAGAAAGCCTAGTGATTCCCCTAGGTATGATTTCCAGCTCTCATTAGGGAGAATGTATCAACAAACATAAATCATGGCAAATAGGAGTTTTGCTGTGAAAAAACAGAAGTCTGACCATAAGGAGACATTATGACGTTCAGCAAGCTTAAAGCGAGTGCAATTGCCTTGTCAGTTGCCATGAGTGCTATGGCAACACCTGCAGTTAGCCAAATCAAAGTAGGGGTGATTAATAGTGCTTCTGGTGCTTTCTCTGCATTTGGGCAGCGTTATCAAACTGGTATGGAGGTAGCTTTAGAGGAGATTAATGCGGCAGGTGGTATTAATGGCGAGCCATTAGAGCTGGTTGTACAAGATGATCGGTCTGAGGCTCAAAGTGCTTTGGCTGCTGTCGAATCTATGAAAAATCAAGGTATTCCACTGGTAATCGGATCCTATGCCTCGTCCATTACCGGACCAATGGCACGCTTATTAACTCGTCATAAAATTCCTTTAATCGTATTAGGTAGTGCTGATGACAGTATTACTAACCCAGGATCACCTTGGGTATTTAGAGCCAAACATAACTCGACGATTGTGGCCAATACTTACTTTGACTATTACGATCATTTAAGAGCTCAAGATCCAAGTCTAAAAAAGATAGCCATCTTACATGGTAACGGCGCTTGGCCTACCTCTTTGGCAGAGGAAGGAAAGCGTCAAATAGAAAAACGAGATTATGAGTTGGTTGGCAGCCAGGCTTATGACCAGGGGACAACAGACTTTAGACCTATTTTGAATCGATTTCGTTCTCAAAACCCAGATGTGCTTTACATCGTTTCCTATGCCGAGGATGGGGTAGCCATCACACGTCAATTGAAAGAGGTAGGTTTAGACTCAAAGTTAGTGACCTTAGATACGTCCTCATCTCTACCTAGCTACATTGAACAAGTTGGTGAGTTAGCAAACTATGTCGTTTCTGCGGTTAGTTGGAGTAAGGATGTGAAGTATGAAGGGGTGGCTGATTTGGAGCGTCGCTTAAGAGAAAAAGCTAAAGGCGAGCCTTCTTTCTACGAGGCAGAAGGTTATCTTGCTTTGCGGGTAGCTGCAGATGCCTTGGGCCGGGCAAAGGATAAAACCCCTGAAGCGATACGTGATGCTCTAGAAGCCACTAATCTAGAGACCCCTGTTACACATGTTGTTTTTGAAAATAAAAATGGCTTCCAAGGCCAGAATCCGATTCGAAGCCTAATCCTGCAGATTCAAAATGGTGAGCACGTCACTGTTTACCCAGAGGACCTTGCTGCTAAACCCTCTCAATATCCTACACCTGAATGGGATAAGCGCTAATTGTTAAGCCAAGATTAGTGGATGAAGAGATAGATCCAGCTTGCTGGATCTATCTCTGCTTCTGTAACACGACCCATCACGAAGAACTGTTGTATCGGAGTATAGGATGTTTGATTGGATTTCATTGGCGCAAAACCTTTCGAATGGGCTGTTAATTGGTGCGGTTTATGCCTTAATTGGGGTTGGATTGACTCTGATTTTTGGGGTTATGCGCACGATTAACTTTGCCCATGGTGATTTTGTTGTTTTGGGAATGTATATAGCAGTATTCCTGAGTGGGCTCTTAGGTTGGGACCCCTACTTTTCATTAATTGTTGCTATGCCGTTCGGCTTTGTATTAGGGGTTTTAATTCAACGCATTATTCTAGTTCGAATTATAGATGCTCCACCTGAAACAAGTATGTTGGCAACATTAGGTATTTCCTTGATCTTGGCGAATTTACTGTTGCTTATCTTTGGTGGGGAGCCTAAATCCGTGCATGTTTCATATGCTTCCTCTACTGTGAAGCTAGGCGAGGTGAGCTTTTCAGTCGTGCTTCTCTTGGCTGGTTTAGCAACACTGGTCGTCACAGGAGCACTCTATTTACTATTAAATAAAACAGAAATCGGCCGTGCTATTCGAGCTACTGCTGAAAATCGTCTTGGCGCAGAGCTGGTTGGTGTTAATACGAGCAAAATTCAGTCGATTGTTTTTGGACTCGGCTTAGCATTAGCCTTAACGGCAGGAGTGACCTTAATTCCTCTCTTGTTTGCAACACCAACGGTTACAGGGCCTTTATTCACTCTAAAAGCTTTTGTGGTAACTGTTCTAGGTGGGCTAGGAAATATTGGAGCAGCTATAGCTGGGGGGATAATCTTGGGAGTAGTTGAGATTTTTGGAGCCTCCTATTTATCATCCGAATACCGTGATGCTTACGGCCTTTTTGTGTTTTTAATGGTTCTATTATTCAAGCCTGAAGGTTTGTTTGGTAAGTCAGTAAAACGGGTTTAATAAGATGAAAAAACATTATGTAATTCTGGCTGTGCTCGCTTCTTTAGCAGCCTTATATCCGTATCTAGACCCCAAATACCTCACTATAGCAATTACGATTTTTCTTTTCATTGGCTGGGCTACAGCCTGGGATTTGATCGGAGGCTGGGCTGGGCAAGTAAGCTTAGGTCACGTTAGCTTTGTTGGTATAGGTGCGTATTTTGTAGCGATTGGCTCAGAGTACTATGGGCTAGCTCCTTGGTGGTCCATCTTAATGGCTATGCTGTTTACCGCTGTTTTAGCTTATTTCTGGGGGCGACTTACCTTTAAGCTAAGTGGGCCTTATTTCACCTTGTCTACGATTGCTATCGCAGAGATGATGAGACTTGTCGCTATTAATGAAGGATGGTTGACTGGTGGAGCTACAGGAGTCTTTATCAGCGAGCTTCCGACTCCTTTTGGTTTTGATTTGTTTGAAAAAACTACTCAATACTATTTGGCTTTGGCTTTTGCTGTTTTTTGCTTATTGGTTGTTTTTGGCGTATCTCGTAATAGGTTTGGCTATCAATTAAGGGCTATACGTGAGGACGAACAGTCAGCAATGGCCGCAGGGATTAACCCAACAAAAGTAAAATTGCGCGCGTTTATGCTCTCTGCCGTACTCACCACCTTGGGAGGTGGGGTTTACGGGATTTTCTTATCCTTTATGGAGCCCCACGTAATGTTTAACTTGTTGTTGTCAATTCAGATCGCTTTGACAGCGATTGTTGGCGGCAGAGGAACGATTTGGGGGCCTGCTGTAGGGGCTGTGGTTTTAATTATTGCAGGGGAAGTGTTCCGGACGACCTTTGCTCATGCAAATATGCTGGTATATGGCTTATTGATCTTAGTCGTAATTTTATTCTTTCCTCGTGGCATCGTTGGTGAGTTTGTCCGTAATATGATTCGGAGGGGTTATGCACGCCGCGCTCAAAGCTAAAGATATTGTCGTCCGTTTTGGCGGCGTTGTTGCTGTAAATAAAGTGAGCCTAACGCTTCCTGAAGGAGGGGTGGTGGGTTTAATCGGTCCGAATGGTGCAGGTAAGACAACATTATTCAATGCAATCACGGGGTTTGTGCCTGTTTCAGAGGGGAGTGTATTTTTTTATGACAAAGAGATCACTCATTGTCCTCCTTACGAAAGAACGGCCTTAGGTATGGGGCGTACGTTTCAAACAGAAAGACCTTTTGAGGAGCTAACAGTTTTAGAAAATGTTTTGGTAGCGGCTTTTTTGCATACCTCTAAACGAGCTGAGGCTATTGATATAGCGATGGAGGCTTTAAGAGAGGTCGGACTAGCTGATCGGGCAAGTCAACCTTCGTCTGACTTAAACCTGGCGAGATTACGTCGACTAGAGCTAGCAAAAGCATTAGCAGTTCAACCTAAGATTTTATTCTTAGATGAAATTATGGCAGGTTTAAATCCTCCTGCACTGCACGAGATGATCCAGTTCTTGCGTACACTCACAGAGAAAGGGGTTTCGATTTTAATGGTTGAGCATATTATGGAAGCGATCATCGAACTATCAGATCATGTACTTGTATTAGCAAGTGGAGAGCTTATTGCGGAAGGCAAGCCAAAAGAGGTGATTGCAGATGAGCGTGTTATTGATGCTTACCTAGGAACAGACTAATGAATACAGAGATAGTTTTAGATGTAAAGAATGTGGATCTAGGTTATGGCGCTTTACAAGTGGTTTTTGATTTTAGTTTACAAGTAAGAAAGGGTGAACTAGTAGGTCTAGTAGGTGGGAATGGAAGCGGCAAGTCTACTACCTTACGAGCCATTTCAGGCATGATCAAACCTATGCGAGGCGAGATCTTGTTTAACAACGAGGCGATTTCAGGCTTAGCTCCCTATGAAATGGCACAAAAAGGCTTAGCCCATGTCCCTATGGGGCGTCAGTTATTTCCAAACCTTAGCGTTAAAGAAAATCTTTTAATGGGGGCGTATCTACCGCATTTAAGAGCCAATCGTAACCAACGACTGGCAGAGGTCACTGAGCTGTTTCCTGATCTTAAAAAGTATGAAAATATTGAGGCCGGAGCTTTATCAGGTGGGCAACAACAAATGGTTGCAATAGGTAGAGCCTTGATGTTGGACCCTGTTATGTTAATCATGGATGAGCCTAGCCTAGGACTTTCACCTCTGTTTGTAAAAGAGGTGATGAAGGCTATACGTAAAGTGGCCGATATAGGCTTGCCTGTTCTATTAGTCGAGCAAAATATTAAGCAAGTTTTACAGTGTAGCGATCGTACTTATGTCTTAGAAAACGGAAGAATGGTTCTAGAAGGTCCTTCAGCTGAGCTGGAGGGGCATCCAACGATACGTAAAGCTTACTTAGGGCTTTGATAGTATCTGCACGAGGTGTTGTCTTCCACATAAAACCTGTTATTATTAAATCTACAAACAAAGGTATTAAGAGTTGGACCTTGGTCCATGCCAACCTGTGCTCCCGCACAAGGTGGAAAATCAATACGGCATTTATATGCAAAAAACGGGGGTGAGTCCGCGTTGCGGGCTTTTTTTTTTGGCGCTTTATACCGACTTGTCGCCTAGCATTTTTGCTAAAACACTAAATAGGAATCAGCATGACATATTCATTTCAAATCACAAACCAGACTTTTACCGGCCACACCGTTCCAGGTAGCGCTCGAATCCAAGTTCATAATCCTGTTACTAAAAAATTTGTAGCCGCTTTTGACCCAGACGTGGTGTCACTCACCACCGACACACCTACAGGAGAATGGGTAGAGGTAGTGGGTGGACTAAGCAACCAAAAGCTGGCTCAACTCGAGCCACAGCTGCTGCAGGCCGCGCGTAGTCGTCTCTTATCCATCCGAAAGCTCAATGAACGAGCCCGTGCTCATCATCCCGAATTATTTCAACGCAAAGATTTAGGCTGGTCTGCTTCAGAGCGATGACAAGCGGTGTAACGCCACGCAGTTCATGGCGTTACACCGCCTTAACGCAGACGGCTAGAAGATAGATGGAAAATGGGTTAACCTTCTAGGTCGATTAAATAAGGAGTCTTTTTATGGCACAAGCAGCAGCAAGTCACATTTTAGTGAGCACTGAAGAACGCGCTCAGGAATTAAAAACAGCGATTGAAGGTGGTGCGGATTTCGCACAACTAGCGCAGCAAAACTCAAGCTGCCCCTCCTCTCAGCAAGGTGGTGCCCTAGGTACATTTGGCCGTGGCCAGATGGTGCCTGAGTTTGACGCCGTGGTGTTTAGCGCCCCTGTGGGTGTGGTACAAGGCCCCGTTAAAACTCAGTTTGGTTACCACTTGGTTCTAGTGACTGAGCGTAACGACTAATTGATATCACTTCTCCACTAAGACGAATGGTTCTGGTGGGGGAGTCGCAGTGATTGATGTGGATCATTACGATTGTTATTGATCACAGCTAAGACAAAAAGACGGCTATAAAAGCCGTCTTTTTGCGTTCTTACTTGGATGCTGAGGGAGCGGTTATTGTTAAGCCGTCGCAGGCTGGTTTTTCAAAAAAACTTGTAAAAACACAGCGGCGATGAGCAAGGCGCCGGCATACAGCCAGTACAAGCTACCCACGGACCAGTTGGCCTCAAGTAGATGACCAGCCACGACCGGGGAAGCCATGCCGCCTAAGCGGGCAAAGGCTAACACCATTCCTACCCCAGAGCTGCGTGTGGCGGCCTCAAAGCTTTGTGGTGCGGTGGCGTACAAACCGGCGATGGAGCCATTAATCAAAAAGCCAATCGCAATACCTAGGGCGATGGCCGCAGGCAATGACCAGCTAGTAGCAGGAATCACCGCACAGAGTGCAAACACACCCAATAGCATTAACGATTGCGCTACGCGCTGTAGCTGCCAGCGGCTAGCGAGTATACCCAAGGCTAAGGCGCCTAACATACCACCCACGTGCAGTAACACGCCGCCCGCTAAGCCTTTTTCTGCGGACAGGCCGGCTTGCTCTAAGAGTTTAGGCGTCCAGCTGGTGACAAAATAAAAGCTAAACATCAAGGCAAAAAAGCTACCGCCCAATAACCACGTCCGCAGTGCACCCGGTGCCCACAGTAATTGGAGCGCTTGTAAGGCACTGGGTTTAGGCGGAGGTGTCGTGTTTTCCTCTACAGGAAAATGCCCATGCCCCATGCGTTGCAATAAATGCTGAGCGCGGTGCTTATCCTTTTTGTGACGACCTTGAAGAAGTTGATCCAACGATTCGGGCAAACCCACAGCGATCAGTAAAGCGGCACACCAGGTTAAGACTCCGCCCCAGACAAACACATTTTGCCAGACGCTGTTTTTAAGCAGATAGGCCGCCAGCATGCCACCCAAGGTAGCCCCTAAGGCAAAGCCCACGGATTGCAAACCAATGGCGAGGGCGCGCCAACGCGCATTGGCGTATTCGCTGGTCAGTACATTGGCGTTCACAATACTGCAACCAATGCCCACCCCAGTCAAAAAGCGCAACACACCCAGCATCCACGGACCGTTTACCCACTCTGTTGCGATCATAAAGGCGCCCGCGGCAAACAAACTGCCGAGCACCATGGGGCGACGCCCCCATCGATCAGATAAAGGGGTGAGGAACACGGAGCCTACGGTCATCCCAATAATGCCGGCTGACAAGAGCCAGCCAAGGGTGACATTATTTAAGCCCCAGTCTTTAGCGACCGCCGAAGCGGTAAAGGCCATGACCAGGATGTCCACGCCGTCGATGGCATTAATCAAAAAGCACAAGGCAATGGCTCGCCACTGCAAGCCGCCCATCGAGGCTGCGTCTAGACGTTGACGCAGCGTTAAATCAGAAGCAATCGTTGAATTCATGATGTGACACGCCAGTTATTTAGTCCTGAGACTCACCCCAGACTTCACGGGCCACTTCAACGACTAAACGTAGCTTGGCTTCTTGCTCGGCCTCGCTAATGTTATTGCCTTCTTCGGTGGAGGAGAAACCGCACTGAGGACTGAGACAAATTTGCTCTAAAGGAACGTATTGAGCGGCTTCTTGTATACGCGCCTTAATCAGTTCTTTTTCCTCTAGTTCACCGGTTTTGGTGGTGACTAAGCCCAAGACCACTTGTTGGTGACCGGGTTTAACAAAGCGTAAGGGACGGAAGTCGCCGGAACGATCGTTGTCATACTCTAAAAAGAACGCATCGACATTGACGGAGCCAAACAGTAACTCGGCAACGGGCTCGTACCCACCAGAAGAAATCCAAGTGGAGCGGAAGTTACCACGACACACGTGTAGACCGATAACTAAATCATCAGGTTTACCTTCTAAGATACGGTTGAGTACATCGGCGTAAATGCGAGCCAGCTCATCCGGATCATCACCACGCTCACGAACCAATTGTTTTTGTTCTTCGGAGCATAAGTACGCCCAGACGGTGTCATCCAACTGCAGATAACGACAGCCTGCGGCATAGAAAGCAGCAAGGGCATCACGATAGGTTTGAACTAAATCATCAAAGAACTCAGATAAATCGGGGTAGACATCGGGGCTGACTACATTGCGACCACCACGGAAGTGCAGCACGCTAGGGCTAGGAATGGTCATCTTGGGTGTGGCGCCAGACTCTAAGGACTGTAAGAACTCGAAGTCTTTGAGCATAGGGTGATCACCAAATCTGACCTTACCCGTTACGCGAACGTTGTGTGATTTGGTTTGTACGCCAGAAAACTGAATACCGGACTCGGTATCGTAACGTTCGACTCCTTCTAGGCCATCAAAAAAGTCAAAATGCCACCAGGTACGACGAAGCTCACCATCAGTGATGACCTGCAAACCACAGCCACATTGATTCTCTACGCTATTGCGAATGGCTTTGTCTTCCTCTGCACGCAATTCAGTAGCGGAGAGTTGGCCATGTTGAAAATGATGGCGCGCCTGCTTAAGCGCCTCGGGACGCAAATAACTCCCAACAACATCAGCACGAAAAGGGGGGAGTGAGCGAAACAGTGACATGTAATACCTCTAAACAAACATCACCATGTGTCATTCATGGTGATGAAAATGAATACCAATACATGAATAATATTCTTTTTAGAGGGGGAGGGTGGCGATGGTTTTTCAATATAACATGAGGGAAACTAATGTAATGGTGTTGGGTAAGGAGTGGGACTTTTTACACTCTAAAACTGCTGACCTGTTTTGAGTATGTTTAATTTTGACGCCTATTTACACCGAAAAGACGAGGTTGATGATATGGTTAATTATTACGGTTCTTCATGCTGAGAAGAATTGCACAGCGCACGATAAGGTAACAGTATGCCTCTATTACCCAGATTTCGATTGCCTCTTAAACCGCTGATACCCTGGCTGCGCTGGCTTGTACCCATTATTGCGTTGCTTCTGGCATTTATCGAGGTGTCTAGCCAGTTCAAACTGCTTGATATAGAGGCGGTACGCCTCAGCTTTAAACAACTCAGCCTGTCCAATACTTTATTGTTGATTGTAGTAGGCTTGTTGGTCACCGGTTCTACGGTGTTGTACGACCTGTTACTGCAATATTGGTTGAGGTTTGACCTGAAGGTTGGCTACGTCGTGAAATATGCTTGGTTGGCTAATATATTAAACAATGTTGCGGGCCTAGCAGGTATGACGGGGGCAGGCATACGCTATCTTGCACTGCATAACGCCGGAGTGGCCAAGCGCCAAGCCGTATCGTATTCAGGCTTGATATTATTGTGTATGCCTGTCGGATTATCCCTGTTATCCAACTATGTGCTGATTTTTCATCGCGATCTACTGAGCAAATTAGCGATACCTATGTGGCTCAGCCTGTCGATACTGGCAGTGGTCAGCCTATATTGGCTGGCTTTTTTACTGGTAAGTGGTGGTAGCAATGCACTGCATCGTCGTTTATTGGCCGATACGCCAGCCCTGACCTTTTTACAACGACTGAGTTTATTGTTGGTCTCACTGCTGGACTGGGTGGCAATTGTGGGATTACTGCTGCTGTGTTTCAAGCTGGTTGGGGTTTCATTACCATTTGGTGCCTTCATCGCTGCCTTCACCATCGCTGCGACCCTCGGTTGGGTAAGTATGATACCTGGCGGGCTTGGTGTTTTTGAAAGCTCGATATTGATCTTGCTTGTCGGAGTGGTCGATAGCTCTGCATCGGTATTAGCGGCTTTACTGCTCTACCGGATTGTCTATTATTTCGTCCCCTTTTTGTTAGGCATCCATGTGTTGGCCAGCTTTTCGCTGGTCAAAGAAGGTGGCAACCTTGATGAGCTGATGCAACGCTTCCAGGCTCACCCATTGTTACAATTCACGCAAATACCACTGCATTTTATCGGCAGAATCAGTACCCAGGTGTTGGCGTACTTCACCTTTGGTGCCGGCTTAGTGTTGCTGTTATCCGCTATTTTTCCAAGCGTATCAACGCGGCTAGACATGCTGGAGTCCTATATCCCCTCATTGGCCCGAGAGGGCTTTCATTTATCCAGTGTGATAGCAGGTACATTATTACTCGGGCTGGCCAGAGGTATTAGCGCCGGCCAACGTGGTGCTTATTACATTACCCAGATTGTATTACTGCTTGGCATTGTGTTCAGTTTGCTGAAAGGCTTGGACTACGAGGTAGTCGTGGTGTTGCTGGTCTTGTCTCTGTTATTGCGCATCAACCGAGCTGCTTTCCACCACCAAGGCTACTCATTGACTAGTCGGCGCAGCTTGCATTGGCTGCTGGCCGGCATTAGCGCGTTAGTAGTGGTTGCCCTGCTCGGTGAGGTTTTGTACGGCACAAGTTATTTCACAGAAAAATTAGGGCAATGGCGACACACAGCAGGTGCTGAGCGCTATGTTAGGGCGTTGGTTGTTATGCTCCTGACTTTTTTAGGGTGGCTAGGATGGACATGGTTTTCCATGCCATTGCCTGCCAGTATGCAACGGCCGGATCAAGAGGCGCTAAGCCAAGCCCAACGTTTTTATCAGGATGTTGCCAACACCGGTTATTCCTATCTGACTTACCTTGGCGATAAATCTTTATTTTTTAATCAGAATAAAACCGCTTTAATACAGTATGGACATAAACGTAATCACCTGATTGCGCTGGGTGATCCTGCTGCGGCAACGAGCTCAGACTTGGCCGATGCGATTCATGAGTTCCGTAATCTGGCGGATACCTACAATCGTACAGCGGTGTTTTACCAAGTGGATGAGGCAAATGTGCACCATTATTTGGATGCCGGCTTTGTGTTATTAAAGCTGGGTGAAACCGCCAGCATAGTGCTGAGGGATTTTAGCTTGATTGGTCACAAAGGCCAGAAATGGCGTGGCGCACTCAATCATGGGGCGCGAGCAGGTTTATCTTTTGAGATAGCCACCTTGCCGCTAGAGGAGAATATATGGCAAGAATTGCAAGCGGTTTCCGAGGTTTGGATGAGGGAGCAACGGAGTGCAGAGAAAGGCTTTTCCCTGGGTCGTTTTGAGCGTGAGTTTCTAGCTCATTGCCGCAGTTTTGCATTGATTAAACAAAACGGAAAAATAGTTGCCTTTGCTAGTGTCACCCCCGATTTTTCTCAGAAGGATGAGTTCAGAATTGATCTGATGCGCTATTTGCCCGATACCCCTAATGGGACGATGGACTTTCTGTTTGTTAATTTGATTCAATATGCCGCACAAGCCGGTTATCAACGGTTCGATTTAGGCGTGGCTCCGTTGGCAGGAGTGGGGGAAACGATCTGGTCAAGACGCGAAGAAAGACTCATCCGCCTGATCTATCAATACGGAAATCATTTCTATAATTTCAAAGGCTTACGCGATTATAAAGACAAGTTTAATCCACAATGGCGTAGCATCTACCTGGCTTATCCGCGTAGGGCATCACTGCTATCAATTCTGGTCGATGTGTCCGCGTTGATTTCCGGAGGCTATCGCCAGATGTTCCGCAAATCATGATTCGGTTTTGGTTGATTCTGAGAAACTTTGCCGCTTATGTAGGCTGGAAAACAACGGCTTCTACACCTCGAGCATCCGGTGAGATTCGTCTGCATGGTGCACGCATTTATTATGTCGTGCACGGTACAGGGCCACCGGTATTATTGCTGCATGGAGGCTTAAGTAACCGTCTGAGCTGGTTTTCACAAATCCCTTTTCTCATTCAGGCCGGACGTCAGGTCATTCTGGTCGACACTCGCGGGCATGGTCAGTCCACCCTCGGTGCTAAACCACTGAGCTACTCTTTATTTGCTGATGATGTAGTGCAGGTGTTGGATCATTTAAACATTAGCCAAACCGATGTCATTGGTTGGAGTGACGGGGGTATTATTGCCTTAATACTGGCGCACCGGCAGCCACAACGAGTCCGTAGAATGGTGGCTATTAGTGCTAATTTTCATCCATCAGGCTTGGTGGAGGGCGCGACGGAAACAGGCAGGGCAACTGGCATACGCCAGTGGTTAAGAAAATGGTGGTCTGGCGCTGGCAAGGAGTATGTCCAGTTAGAAGCAGGCATAACGCAACTGTGGGCAACCGAGCCACGTTTTGATCCCGAGGAGTTGCAATCGATCCAAACGCCAACGTTAGTCATAGTCGGCGAGCAAGATATGATCACTCAGGAGCATTCGGCAGAACTGGCTGAGGGATTAGCGGATGGCCGCCTCACCATCATTGCGGGCGCAGGTCACGCCGCACCAATTACCGATGCACAGACGGTGAATATCTTATTACAGGATTTTTTAGATTAAGACGCATAGCCAAGCCAAATTAAATGAACTTAAGCTCAAAAAGGAGATTAACGTATGTCAGAGACCTCAACAGATAACACGCAATCTGCGCAGCAAAAAACGTCACATATTCGCTTTCATTTACCTCACCCTCATATAGGACGGGTATTTGGCAATGATTGGTTTGCGCTCAAAGCGGAAGCGTTTGCGCGATTCTTTGGCACACCTATTTTTCTGATCGCACAGACGATCATCGTAATTGTTTGGATTGCCCTCAATGCTTCTGGATCGGCTCATTTCGATGCGTATCCTTTTATTTTACTTAATTTAGCCTTTAGTTTGCAGGCGGCTTATGCCGCGCCACTGATTCTTTTGGCACAAACTCGTCAGGCCGATCGTGATAAAGCTCATGCTGAGGCGGATGCCACCCACCGTGAAGAGCTAGCCAATGCTGCGCAGACAAGGATTGACCTGACAGTCGAGCAAAACATCATCATCATGACGTTGTTGGAACAAAACACCCGTCTTACTGAGGCCGTGAAAGAGATGAGTGGGCGGATCGAGGTGCTGACCAGCAAAATACACGACAATATGGTTTTTGAAGATAAAAAATAGTAGTTAACACTCAGCTAGATTGATAAGGGGGCAAGTTATACGGACACGATAATTAAAATTAAGAATGCTTGTTTAGGTGTATGGCGGTTTGACTACGGAGCACGTCCTCATGAATTGTTTCAAGCAATACTTTGATCGTTACCTGACTACACGCCACAGCAGGCATTTATTCCGTAGTCGAACCACTTTTGCGATATTACCCGGCAGTAAAGGTACCAACGCCCAATCAGACGCGCTAAATAGCAAACTGGCGAATCAGGCACGTGCTGAACTGCCCGAGCTGCTGAAGCAGTTGGATACTTCCGAGCAAGGCCTCAATGCCGCCCAAGTACTGAAACGGCGTGAACAGTATGGTTTGAACCAAATTGAGGAAGAAAAGACCATCCATTGGTGGCGGCATCTGTGGTTGAGTTACAAGAACCCCTTTAGCTTGCTGTTAACCCTGCTAGCGGTTGTATCATTTCTCACCAAAGATAGGCAGGGCGCTGTCGTTATTAGTGTGATGGTGGTGATGGCCACTCTCATTCGTTTTTTTCAAGAGCATCGTTCCAGTCAGGCAGCTCATGCACTGAAAGAACTAGTCAGCAATACGATCAGTGTTCGACGATGCATCGATGGCGTTGCCCAGTCCGAGGGGTATCATCCACTTAACGACACCATTGAGATTCCGATCAAAGAATTGGTTCCAGGAGATATAGTGCACTTGTCGGCTGGCGACATGATTCCGGCAGATTGCCGCCTGATAACGGCAACAGACCTGTTTCTAAGTCAGTCAGCGATGACCGGCGAATCGCTGCCTGTAGAGAAGTTTGTTATTTCTCAAGCAACGTCTGAAGCTGTGCTGCAAATGGATAACTTGGTGTTTATGGGGACCAACGTGGTCTCAGGCACGGCCAGTGCGGTGGTACTGGCTACCGGCAACAGCACTTATTTCGGCACCGTGGCCACTCGCGTCACGCGTGTAGCAACTGCCGATGATACTAATGCGTTTCAGCTGGGTATTAACAAGGTGAGCTGGTTGCTGATTCGCTTTGCTTTATTCATGGTGCCGCTGGTGCTATTGATTAATGGCTTCACTAAAGGTGACTGGTCAGAAGCACTACTTTTTGCACTGTCGGTCGCGGTCGGGCTGACACCTGAGATGCTGCCGATGATCGTAACCACAACCTTAGCGCGTGGGGCTGTGGTGCTGTCGCGCCAGCATGTGATCGTTAAACACTTGGATGCGATCCAAAGTTTTGGCGCGATGGACGTGCTATGCACCGACAAGACCGGCACCCTCACTCAAGATAAGATTGCGCTGGCCCGTCATATTGATGTCACAGGTAAGCCGTCCGATGAGGTACTCGGTCTTGCCTATCTCAATAGTTATTTTCAGACCGGTCTGAAAAATCTACTTGATCGAGCAGTCCTCGAGCATGTCGAGTTGGAAGCGCAGTTGAATATAGCTCGCAACTACAGAAAGATTGATGAAATCCCGTTTGATTTTGTCCGTCGTCGTATGTCAGTGGTAGTCGCCGAGCGTGAGCAGCACCATGAGTTAATCTGTAAGGGCGCCGCGGAAGAAATGTTCGAGGTATGTACTCATGCGCAATACGACGGTCAAGTTTATCCGCTCGACGAGGATCGACTGATACGATTTAAAAAAGTGCTGCGTGAGCTCAATCAAAGTGGTTTGCGTGTGATTGCGGTGGCGATGAAAGAGATGCCGCTAGAGCAAACCACGTACTCAGCAACAGATGAATCAGACCTGACACTGATTGGTTATATTGCCTTTCTAGATCCACCCAAAGAATCGACAGCACCGGCGCTTGAGGCATTGGCAGAACACGGTATTAGCGTCAAGGTGCTGACCGGTGACAACGAGCTAGTAACGGTTGAGATTGCGCGCCAAGTGGGATTGGCAGTGGCAGGTGTTGTGCTTGGTACGCAGATTGATGAGATGGATGAGCAGACCTTGTCTGCAGCGGTACAGAACAACACTATTTTTGCTCGACTGTCACCGCTTAACAAGGAGCGCATCGTACGTAGTTTGCGTGAGCAAGGCCATGTGGTTGGCTTTATGGGCGATGGCATCAACGATGCGCCAGCTTTGCGCGCCGCTGATATCGGTATTTCAGTGGATGGCGCGGTGTATATCGCTAAGGAAGCAGCGGATATTATCTTGCTAGAGCGCAGTTTGATGGTGCTTAAAGATGGGGTTATAGAAGGCCGCAAAACCTTCAACAACATGCTCAAATATATTCGTATGACGGTCAGTTCCAACTTTGGTAATGTATTTTCCGTCGTGATCGCCAGTGTGTTTTTGCCGTTCTTACCAATGCTGCCATTGCAGTTATTGACGCAGAACCTGCTCTACGACATTTCTCAAATTGCCATCCCGTTTGATAACGTTGATGACGAAATGGTCAGGCAGCCTCTGCCGTGGAATGCGGGTGGGATTGGCCGTTTTATGCTGTTTTTTGGGCCGCTCAGCTCGATTTTCGATATGATCACTTTCGCAGTGATGTGGTATGTGTTTATGGCGAATACGGTTGATAATCAAGCGCTCTTTCATTCAGGCTGGTTTGTCGTTGGTTTACTGACCCAGACGATAATCGTACATATCATCCGCACCCCGAAAATGGCTTTTATTGAAAGTCATGCGGCGATCCCCTTGCTAGCGACTACGCTAGTGATTATGGCTGTGGGTATTTTCATACCGATGGGACCACTGGCCAGCTATTTCAAGATGCAGGCGCTGCCGTGGAGCTATTTCATTTGGCTGCTGGCAATTGTGGTCAGCTACGCTGTTCTGGCATCACTGATGAAACGCTACTATATCCGACGCTTTGGGTGGCAGTAGTGGCAAGCTTTTTACAACGTTCAGTGGCGATGCGAGGGATGCTTTGTTGAAGGCGATTGTGGAGTAAAAGACTCTCTAGAAATGCTCTTACCTTGAGTTAATAATTTTAGTTAGATAAGGGGCAGTTTTGATTGCCTGCAACAACTATAATTTGTCCATCTCCATATTCACGAAAAAACTTATCTGTATCTACACCTGTACCGGTCCACTGTTTAATCAAGGGTGCAGCCACACTTGGTGTGGACCAGAAAAGAAGTGAAGTTGTAAATTGACCTTACCCCTAAACCAACACCAATAGTTCGATGAGATTTTAGCTATTATGCCACCTGTTTTGCATAAATTGCCGGTGGCAAGTAGTTTAAAGCGCTATGTGGTCTTTCGTCGTTGTAATGGCGTTGCCATTGCTCGATTTCATAGCGGGCTTCGTTAATCGTTCTGAACCAGTGTAAGTTCAAACACTCATTTCTAAACTTACCATTCAGGCTTTCCACAAACGCATTCTGCGTCGGCTTACCTGGTTGAATAAAATTGAGTTGCACTTGATGCGTTTTGCTCCAAAAAAATAGAGCTTTACCGGTATATTCTGGGCCGTTATGGCTACGCCGAACTTCGTTTCAAAAACTATCGCTTCAGGTTTACCTCGTACCTCAATTAATTCCGATAAATAGCGGGCGACTTGGTGACCTGAAATAGAAACGGAAACAAGCTGGCCAACTATTTCACGACTGAAATCATCAACGATATTTAAGACTCGAAAGTGGCGTCCTGTCGCCAACTGATCTGAAAAAAAATCCATTGACCCCCGCTGATTAACGGCAGTTGGTCTGTCCATGACAAGGCGAGGTCGCGCCAATTTTTTACGTTGCTTAGTCCTTACCTGCAAACCTTGTTCCGTATACAGCCGATAAGTTCGCTTTTTATTTACGACCAGTCCTTCGCGGTTAAGTAAGCCGTGAAGCAGTAAATAGCCATAGCGAGGATAGGTCATTGCCAGCTCTTTTAATCGAGCCACCAGTGACTCTTCATCGCGTTTTTTAGGTTGATATCGGTATGTCGTTCGAGCTAGCCCAACCAATCTGCATGCGGCACGTTCACTCAGCGTAAATCGAGCCATCACGTACTCCACAATAGCCTTTTTACTGGTGGGCTTTACCACTTTTTTGACACGACATCCTTCAACGCCTCATTTTCTAACAGTTTCTCCGCCAGCAGTTTTTTTAACTTCGCGTTTTCGGACTCAAGCTCTCGAAGTCGCTTCGCTTCATTCACTTCCATGCCCGCATACTTACTGCGCCAGTTATAAAACGTACCCGATGAAATACCGAGTTGACGACATGGG
>DUNB01000003.1 GCA_012839585.1 Alcaligenaceae bacterium
TGAGTTTGCCTAAGCGCCATTCGGACTGCTGCAACGTGGCCATCACCCCGGATCCTGCTAAGGCATTAAATCCAGATACCGCTAAAGCCGTTGATGGAGTCGGTAGCGATTGGGCCAAAGCGACCGAGGCGGGATGATCCGATCGGCTTGCTAAGGCATAAGCGATTCCAAGCAAAGACTCTGATTCCTGCCCCTCTAGCACATACTGTGCTTGCAAACGAGGCATCCCTGCCGTGATGGTACCCGTTTTATCCACCGCCAGATAATCCAGATGGCGCACTCGCTCTAAGTGCAAGCCGCCTTTAACTAAGAGACCGGCACGCGCTGCGGTTGCCAGTGCACTCACCACCGCCACCGGGGTCGAAATCACCAACGCACACGGGCAGGCAATCACTAATAAAACCAACGCCTTATACACCCAATCCAGCCACGTCCCACCAAACACCAAAGGACCAAACAAGGCCAGCGCCAAGGCGAGCAGAGTCACAATGGGGGTGTAAACGCGGGAGAACTGATCCACAAAGCGTTGTACGGGGGCTTTGCTCTGCTGTGCCTGCTGCACGGATAATGCGATGCGTGCTAATAAGCTATCGTCATAACGGCCTTGGCTGCGGTAGAGCAGCTCGCCCATGCCATTGACGGTACCGGCATAAAGCGGATCGCCCACCGTTTTTTCCACCGGTAGGCTTTCACCTGTGATCGAAGCCTGGTTCACGGCCGACACACCTTGTTCTACTACCCCATCCAAACCAATGCGGGCGCCAGGCGCCACCTTAATCAAGCTACCTGATACCACACTTTGTGCTGCTTGCTTTTGCCAGCTTCCATCTGCAGCTAGCACCTCTATTTCTTCAGGGCTTAAGGCGAGCAAACCATCGACTGCACGGCGTGCCCGGTCTAACGAACGAGCCTCTATGTATTCAGCGAGGGCAAACAATGACATCACCATCGCCGCCTCGGGCCATTCGCCTAAGAGCACCGCTCCTGTGACAGCAATACTCATCAAGGCATTGATATTGAGATTGCGGTGTCTAAGCGCAATCAGTCCCTTTTTATAGACCGTACCCCCAGTCAATAAAATCGCAAGCACAGCAAGCCCTATCACCAGCCAGCCTGGCCACACTAGCCATACCCCGAGTTCCGCCGTCAGCGCCAAGACCACAGAGGCGCTAATCATGAAAAGCTCTTTTTTAGGAGACTCTGAGGGTAATTCGGTAGGCATGGCCCCGACGTGAAGCACAACAGGCTGCATCCCTATGCTCTGCAGGTCTGCTAATAGCGTCTCTTGATAGCCCTCGCTATGCACCACTGCTAATTGGCGTTGCATGAGATTAAATTGCAAGGCAGCGATGTGCTTTTTTCCTTCCAGCTTTTTACGAATCAACTGCTCCTCTACCGGGCAGTCCATTTGCTCAATACGTAATCGCGTTAGCTCTTGTCCCGCTTGAACCTGTAATTCGGTCTGAGGCCCTGCATACACCGGCGCAGCACAACACGCGTCTGCTGCCCCATGCGCCTGATCCTGGTCATGATGGTGACGGTGCTGCTGCCCATGACTGGGTTCGTGAGCATGATCTTGATGATGTTTTGCACTCATAGCTGTCTCTTTTCGTTTCACTTTGAACAGGTAGTTCCTGTATGCTTATCAGTACACACCTTAAAGCTACTATAAGGTCAAGCACAGAGGTTTTGAATAATGAAAATTGGCGAACTTGCGCAGCAAACAGGCTGCGCCACCGAAACGATTCGGTACTATGAAAAAATCGGTTTACTGCCCGAGGCTTACAGGAACAGTAATAATTACCGACAATACAACGAAACGCATATGGAGCGTTTGCGACTGATACGCAACTGCCGCAGTCTGGACATGACGCACGACGAAATTCGCGACCTGCTTGCCGTCATCGACGCCCCACAGCAAACCTGCGGCCCCATTACCGACATTATTACCGAGCACCTACAACATGTAGACACTCGCATCCAATCCTTACTGCAATTGCGACAGCAATTAGAGCAGCTACAACACGCTTGTGCGAACGAAGGAACGGCTGAAGACTGTGGCATTTTGGACAGTCTCAGCAATATGACGCCTTTGCCTACGAATGACACCCATCTTGGTTAGCCAGCTCCCTCACCTTGAAAGGCGGAGCTTGTGTCATGAAAAAGGCGTCCCACAGGACGCCCAAAGTACTACCTACTGGTTTCAGCTATGGTTTATTTGAAAAACTGACGCTGAATCAGGATCCCTACGATCATGGCAGGCAAAAACCACCACGCCATCCCAATCCCGGCACCAAAAGACACCAGCACCGGACCCGGACAATAACCAACCAATCCCCAACCCACACCAAACAAACCACTGCCAATGAGCAGTTTTTTATCAATATCGGTGCGTTTAGGAAGCTGTAGCGTTGCACCACTGATGGGTTTGATTTTGCCTTTTTTAGCCAAGGTAAAAGGAAGCAGACCAACCATAATCGCCCCGCCCATCACAAAGGCTAAAGACGGATCCCAGTTACCAGACAAATCCAAAAAAGCTTGTACCTTATCGGGATGAGCCAGCCCAGAGATCAAAAGACCTAGGCCGAACAATAAGCCTGCGATGGCACCACCAACTATCATCATCATGATTGTCCTTAAATAACGCCTAACAAGTGACGGAATACGTAAACGGTTAAAAAGCCCGTCGCCATAAAGCTAATGGTGGCCACGATGGAGCGACCGGATAAACGAGAAATACCGCAAACGCCGTGCCCACTGGTACACCCGGATCCCAAACTGCTGCCGAACCCCACCAACAAACCAGCGATGAGCAACACAGGAATGGCTCTAGGCGCCGCCTGGGGAATCTGTCCACCTAAGGCTATATAGATCCAAGGGGCAGCAAACACGCCAATAAGTGCAGCAATACGCCAGTCACGTTTATCCCCACCAAATAAGGCGGTAGATAAAATGCCACTAATCCCTAAAACCCGGCCGTTAATGACTAACAGCACCACAGCGGCTAAACCAATTAGCGCGCCGCCTAATAACGACTGCCACGGGGTAAACGCGGCCCAATCAATTGTCATTTTTTACTCCTGAGGTGCACAGAACACCTGATAAAGGGTTTGCATAATAGCTAACACATCCGGATTTTCGAGACGGTAATACACGTATTTACCGCTACGCCGGGTTTGTACTAGGCCATCTTTGCGCAACACCGTTAGTTGCTGTGATAAGGTGGGCTGAACAATTCCGCTTTCCTCACCAATTTGGCTAACATTTTTTTCGCCATTTACTAATAAACACAAAATCAGCAGCCGATCCGGATTCGCTAGTCGGCTAAGCAAGGTTGCCGCCTCGGAGGCGAGCTCGTTGAGCTGCATGATTTGTTGGGCCGTAACAAACATTGTTGCAAAAACTCCCAAAAACACTATACTTAATTATATATTATTATCTTATATATTAAAAGAGACTCTATGACTACACCGATCGCAGAAGCCTTTTTCGATTCTCAGACCTCCACCTATTCCTATGTAGTGCATGCCCCAGGTAATGCACAATGCGCCATCATCGACCCGGTGCTTGATTACGATCCGTACTCCGCCACCACCTCGACTCGATCGGCACAGCAATTAGTGCAATACATTAAAGACAATCAATTAGAACTGCAATGGATCATAGAAACGCACGCACATGCTGACCATTTGTCTGCCGGGGCTTGGATAAAAAGCCAACTTGGCGGAAAAATCGCCATCGGCGCCCCCATTACGCAGGTACAAAGCACGTTTAAAACCATCTATCATTTAGGTGATGAGGTAAAAACCAACGGAGAGCCTTTTGATCAGCTTTTTTCTGCGGGAGACCAATTCACCATTGGTGACCTGACGGTTGATGTGCTGCATGTGCCCGGACATACGCCCGCTGACATGGCGTATCACGTTCATGATTTAGGCATTTTTGTGGGTGACACCATCTTTTTACCTGATGTGGGCTCAGCGCGTTGCGACTTCCCTGGTGGAAATGCCGAACAACTGTATGACTCCGTGCACAAATTACTGTCTTTTCCTGACGACACGGTTTTATTCATGTGTCACGACTACCCTCCCGCCACGCGCGAGGCCCAATACAGCTGCACCGTGGCGGACCAAAAACAAAGCAATATCCATTTACGCAGCGGTATCACTAAAGCCGAGTTCGTCAAAATGCGCACAGAGCGTGATGCGACCTTAAGCGTGCCCAAACTGATTCTGCCCTCATTACAGGTCAACATTCAGGCGGGTCAACTGCCTAAAGCCGAAGACGACGGACATCACTATCTAAAGATTCCACTCAACCGCTTTTAGACTTCGTTCGTTTTTTCTTCGACTAGGCAATTAGAAAAACGGCGTTTTTTGTACTTAGAGTCACGCTCTGAAGAACGTAATTTTACCAAAATGCGCGGAAAGCCTCGCTCTTTAGGGCGAGGAGGATGCCAAGCCCTGTCACGATAAAAAGCCCTCATTAAGGTTCCACTCTGCATGACAACATCATCGTTTGCAGAGGAAGACCTAATGAGGGCTTTTGCATTTTAACCTTAACAATTTGTGCGCAAGGCCCCAGCGTTAAGCTGAGAAAATGTCAAAAACCTAACGACGGCTTAACACCATGGCCCCTGTTAACACCAAAACGGTCCCAGCAATTTGCAAGCCAGTGATGGGCTCGCCCAAAAACCAGTAGGCCAAGAACAAAATAGAAACCGGCCCCAATAAGCCTAACTGCGCTGCCATGGGTGCGCCGATGCGCTCTATGGCCCACATAATCATAAATGTAGGCGCCACCGTATTAAGCGTGGCATGAATTAAAGATAACCCATAGACAGGCAACGGTTGCACCAAACCTTGCCAGCCTTGCACCGCAAAAAAATGAATCAGGGTGTACACCGCAGACGTGATCATTGCATAAGCCACTAAACGAGTGGAGCCTATTTTTTTCAAAAGCTCCCCCGAGCCGATCAAGTACACCGCATAGGACAACGCCGAACCCAATACACAGGCCGCCCCCAACAGCACATACTCCCCATCAAGACTCAAGTCCTGCACAAAGACCAAGCTCACACCAAAATAAGACAAAGCTAGTGCCAGCCACTGCTTTGGCATGATCTTTGATTTAAGAAAGATAGCTGAAAAGAGCAGAACAAAGGTAGGCGCTAAAAACAAAATCAGGCGCTCTAGACTGGCCGTGATGTATTGCAACCCCATAAAATCCAACAAGCTAGCCAAGTAGTACCCCAAAAAACCCAGGACGACGAGTTGCCACCGCTGTGAAGAGGATAGTTTAGGCTGCTCACCTCGATGTGCTTTACGAGCCTGCCACAAAGCAATTCCCAGAAAAAAGGGCAAAGACAAGAGCATCCTAAAACCAATCACCGTCAGAGCATCCACCCCGTGCTCATACGTCAGCTTCGCCACAATCGCTTTTGCCGAAAACAACACCGAACCAAAGCCGGCAAGAAAAAACCCCACCCAAAACTGGTGACGAGCTGGACTCATGACTACCCCACTAAACATAAACAAAAAAATATTTTACGCCAGGGCTTGCATGAATCAAAAACTATTGTTATAGTTTTATTTCTTTGGCGGACAGCTAAACAAAAAAAGCAGCCCCAAAGGCAAAAAAATCCAGTTTTCAACATTCAGAAATATTTAGTTGCAAAACAAAATTAAATGATGTTATACTAGATTTTTAAGCAATTCCCCGATAGCTCAGTCGGTAGAGCGACGGACTGTTAATCCGCAGGTCACAGGTTCGAGCCCTGTTCGGGGAGCCAGAATTCACCTTGTAAATCAAGGACTTAAAAGCCACCTTCTAGGTGGCTTTTTTGTTTTCTAGCTCAGGGGTGACCTAAACGTGCCATGATTTACGTACCTCACTAAGTGGCTAGCATCCAAATCATGCGTACTTACATTTCCTACTCTTTAGCCTGCAGATGTTGAATCGCATTAGCGTGTTCCCGCTCTAACTCCTGTTTCAACTCTTCCTCCGTGGGTAAGTAAGGCAGATATTTGGCGGAAAACAATTGCTTTTTATCGGTTAAGACCGAGTACTTAACCACCGCTTCGCTTTTTTCGCTGCATAATACCAAACCAATGGTTGGATTATCGTCATCACCTTTGTGCGGCTCATCATAAAGGCGTACATAGGTATCCATCTGCCCTAGCATTCGGGTTATCAACCATCGCCTGGTTAACCGCATAACGAACCTCAGCACGCGCTTGCTCAATAATCTGCGCAATGGGCTCTACCAAACGTGTTAACTCACTCTGATCAGCCACACTCCCCACCTTCTTTTCATCATTCATCTTTACCCTCATATTTTTTCGTTTATTAATTGTAAGCGACTCTAATTTCACCATATAGGTATAACTTAAACGCCTAAAGCCAAAAAGCTCTATGGATATGCGGAACATGTATTGGCCAGTCTATCCATTTATTGACACCATAAAAGACCTAAGCAATCCCGGGACTGGTATGTCCTAGCGTTATAGGTCTTGTTATGAAATCGTCCAGACGAGCTTTTCTTCATCATCTCTCCGCCGCCACACTTCTGGCCGGCGTTCCTAGCTGGGCTCGTGCTCAAGCACAAGCATTAGCCGATCAGGCACAAGTTGATACCGATTCAGGTCAAAGCATTACCATTGCGTTGAACCCTGAGCCTCCTGTTTTGGTCTGTTTTGCCAATACCAGCGGTACCTCTGTAGTCACCAGCACCAAGATTATCGAAGGACTCTTGGAGTACGACCATCAACTAAAACCACAACCTCAGCTGGCAACCAGCTGGCAGGTGTCTGAAGACGGTCTACGCTATACCTTTGAGCTACGCCAAGGTGTTACCTGGCATGATGGCGCCCCCTTTAGCGCCGATGATGTGGTGTTCTCTATACAAACCGTCAAAAAATACCACCCTCGAGGTGCAGCAACCTTTGCTCACTTAGAAAGTATCACCGCGCTAGACTCCCACACTGTAGTCTTAGAGCTGAATCGCCCCGCCCCCTATTTATTATTAGCCTTATCCGCTGGGGAAACCCCCATTTTACCGGCGCACCGCTACACGCTTGAGCAAGCACTACAAAACCCGCTAAACAATGCCCCCATCGGCACGGGTCCTTATCGCTTTAAGGAATGGGTTCGAGGCAGTCATCTGATTTATGAGCGCAACCCGAATTACTGGCTAGAGGGTCAACCCCAGGTTCAACAGCTTATTTTCCGCATGATCCCCGATAGTGCTGCGCGCTTTAATGGATTTAAAAGTGGCGCCATTGATCTAGGAACTGATAGTCCCGTCGCTCTGAGCGAAATCAAAAACCTATCCCAATCAGAGCACATCGCCGTAACAACTCGAGGCTACGAATACAATGCAACCATTACGGCATTGGAGTTCAACTTGGATCGCGAAGAGCTTGCCAAACCGGTGGTACGCCAAGCCATTGCGCATGCTCTTAACCGTGATCAAATTAAACAGATCGCCTTTTATGGTTATGCCGACACCACTGTGGCGCCTATCTCCAAAAAAAGCTTTCCGCATTACCACTTAGCCATTGACGATCCTTACCCTTACGACATTAAACGCGCTAATCAGTTATTAGATGAGGCCGGTTACCCAAAACAACCCAATGGCTTTCGTTTTCAATTGCAACTACACGCTAATCCATTTAATACCGGGTTTAAGCGCACTGCTGCCTATATCCGATCGACTTTAGCGCGTATCGGCATCCAAGCTATTTTGCATGATCAGGAGCCGGGCAGTTATATACGTAGCGTGTATACCCAACGCGATTTTGATCTGACTGTCAGTGGTGTCAGCACTATGTTTGACCCTACCGTTGGTTTGCAACGTATTTACTGGTCTAAAAGCTTTACGCCAGACATTCCTTTCTCTAATGCAAATCACTATCAAAACCCCGAAGTGGACGCCTTATTAGAGGCTGCCGCCATCGAAATGGATGAGACCAAACGCGCCGAGCTGTTCAAAGCCTTTCAACGCATCGTGGTTCACGACATTCCCTCGATCGCTTTGGTACAAGTCAACGATGTCACCCTTTTCCACCACCGATTACGTGGTTTTGACACCACCGCTACGGGCGTTCGGGGCAACTTAGCACAACTTGAAGTCATCCATGCGTAACGTTCTCATTACATTACGACAGCGGCTTTGGCATGCTGTCCCCACTGTGTTGGGGATTTTGCTGATTAATTTTTTCTTGTTGCAGCAAATCCCCGGCGATGCCGTTGATATTTTAGCGGCTGAGGCCGGTGGGGCCTCGGCAGAAAGTATGGCCGCTTTGCGCCAAGCCTATGGCTTAGACGGCAACATGTTTCAGCGCTTTTATCATTACCTGTACCAGCTTGCCCATTTAGATCTGGGTGTATCACCTCGCTTTAACGCCCCGGTGTTCGACTTGATTATGGATCGTCTGGGCAACAGCCTATTTTTAGTTAGTGCAGGCCTATTGATTGCGGTCTTTCTTGGGGTGGCTGCGGGCCTAATCATGGCGCATTACGCAGGTCGCTGGCCCGATCAGCTATTAAGTCTCATTAATCTGATTCTTTACTCCATGCCTGGTTTTTGGGTTGGCCTGCTTTTGCTACTGTTTTTCTCTGTGCAGCTGGGTTGGTTTCCGACCAATGGTCACGCCAGTATTGGACTCAGCCTAACCGGCTGGGACTGGTGGGTGGATCGCGCCCTGCACGCCATACTTCCTGTCTTTACTGTGGCCACCTTTTTTATTGCGGTCTACGCCCGACTAACGCGTGCCGCCATGTTAGAAACACAAAACCAAGACTACGTCCGTACCGCAAAAGCCAAAAGGCTTTCCACGCTACGCATTACCTTAAAACACCAGCTTCCTAATGCCTTAATTCCTATTAGCACAATGGTTGGCGTGCATTTTGCTGCGCTCTTTGGCGGAGCCGCCGTCACTGAAACCGTCTTCGGCTGGCCCGGTCTAGGGCGTCTCACGCTGGATGCCGTCATGGCACGAGATTTCACCTTGCTGGTAAATATATTACTGCTGTCTTCCTTACTCGTTGTAGTGGTCAATATTCTGGTGGATCTGATTCAGTCAGGTTTAGACCCTCGTATTCGTGTGGAGTCCACCCCATGAGTTCAACACCTTCAACCCTCGTCATTCTATCCACCCCCTCATTACGACAGCGCGTACTCACACAGGCTCGTCGTTGGTACTCACCGCTTAATGTAATCGGTCTAAGCCTATTGGGACTTATTTTGCTTGTTGCCGTCTTTGCCGATGTGTTAGCTCCCGGCGATCCGTTAGATATGGTCGGCATGCCGCTATTATGGCCAGGCGATGACCCGGCTCACTTGCTGGGTACGGACTCATTAGGTCGAGATGTGTTGGCCGGACTGATTCACGGTAGCCGCGCCTCTTTGGCAATTGGACTGAGCGCTGCTGCCATTAGTTTAAGCATCGGCATCTGTCTTGGCTCTTTGGCCGGTTACTTTGGCGGCAAACTGGACCGAGGCTTGGTGCGTCTTATTGAGTTATTTCAAACCATTCCCGCCTTTTTATTAGTCATCGTGATTGTGGCCATCTACGGTCCCACACTTCGCGTCATTCTTATTGCGATTGGTTTATCGGCTTGGCCTGACATCGCCAGACTCACTCGTGCCGAGTTTAGACGTCTGCGCCATCAGGAGTTTGTGCTAGCCGCCGCCAGCTCGGGCTTTTCACATGCACACCTTATTATCCAAGAAATGTTGCCTAATGCCCTACCCACATTGATTGTCAGCACCTCTATTCTGATTGCGAGCGCCATTTTGATGGAGTCCAGTCTAGCCTTTTTGGGAATGAGCGACCCTAACATTGCCAGCTGGGGCGGCATGATCGGTTTAGGTCGCGAGCAATTAAGCTCCGCTTGGTTTCTGACCGCCTTACCAGGGGCTGCCATCGTCATTACCGTTTTAGCCTTCAATGTATTAGGTGATGGCCTAAACCATGCCCTAAACCCTCGACTCCGGAGATCCTAATGGCTTTATTAGATGTTCAAGATGTGACGATCCGTTATCACGATAAACCT
This sequence comes from Alcaligenaceae bacterium, assembly GCA_012839585.1. Lineage (GTDB taxonomy): Bacteria > Pseudomonadota > Gammaproteobacteria > Burkholderiales > Burkholderiaceae_B > Paenalcaligenes. The sequence goes on from DUNB01000003.1 coordinate 10,060, forward strand.
GTGGTTCAAAACCTGAGCTTTAGCCTTGAGGCGGGGCAAACCTTGGCCTTAGTGGGTGAGTCCGGCTCCGGCAAATCCAGTACTGCCTTAGCGATTGCAGGACTACTCCCTGGATCGAGCCAAGTTCAAGGGGACATTCTGCTACAAGGCCAATCGTTGTTGCACTTAAGTCCCCTCCAACAACGGGAACAACAACATCCGGCCATAGGCATGATTTTCCAAGAGCCTTTGAGCTGCTTAAATCCGGTGTTAAGTATTGGCACCCAAATCATGGAGGCGATCCCCTCACATCAGGCACTATCGCGTTCTGCCGCTCAAAACAGAGCTATCCAGCTGCTTGAGCAAGTGCAGCTCCCTCGTGCGCAAAGCGTATTGCGTCAGTATCCGCATGAGCTTTCCGGTGGTCAGCGACAACGCGTGCTCATTGCCATGGCAATCGCGCGCCAACCGCAACTTCTTATTGCCGATGAGCCTACGACGGCGCTCGATGTCACCACGCAAGCTCAAATTCTTCATCTGCTTGATGAGCTAAAAAAAGAACTTCAAATGGGACTGCTATTAATTACCCACGATCTAGGGGTCGTGAGTGAACGCGCTGATCAAGTCGCCGTTATGCAAACAGGTCGTCTACTTGAGTATGGCCCCACCTCCAGCCTTTTTACGCAGCCTAAACATCCTTATAGTCGCGGCTTACTGGAGGCCTCTTTACGCAAAGACGAAACACGTCACTACTTAACCGCTCGTCTGCCTGAACTCCTGACTAAAGCCACGACGGTCACGCTAACGCCCCCCTCCCCACCCGCAGAACAAGCCGAGGTGGTTTTACGCGTTGAACAATTAAGTAAGCATTTCTCGGGGCGATCCCAACCCGTCCAAGCCGTGAATAATGTGAGCTTTGCGTTACGTCGCGGCGAAACACTGGGCTTAGTTGGGCAGTCTGGCTGTGGCAAATCCACGCTAAGCAAAATGTTGTTGCGATTAGTGGAGCCGGACCAGGGCAACATTTGGCTCAATGACCAAGACCTACTCAAAGCCAAAGGCAAGGCACTGCGCCAACTCCGTGCCCATATCCAACTGATTTTTCAAGACCCGTACGGCTCACTCAATCCGCGTCAACGTATTGGTGATATGTTCGATCAACTATTGCGTCTACATACCCCGCTAAATCGAGCTGCGCGTCTACAGCGTGCGCAATCTATGCTGGATGCTGTTGGCCTCAGCCCCAATGCGTTAGCCCGTTTTCCCCACGAATTCTCTGGAGGACAACGCCAGCGTATTGCCATCGCACGCGCCTTATTGCTTAAACCACAGGTGTTAATTTGTGATGAGGCGGTCTCGGCCTTAGATGTTTCCATTCAGGCACAAATTCTTAACTTGCTGGTGGACTTACGCAATGAGTTCAACCTGTCTTATGTGTTTATTTCCCACGACTTATCCGTGGTGCGTTATATCTCCGACCGAATTATGGTGATGAATAACGGCAGAATCCTAGAAAGCAGTCATCCTCACGCTCTCTGGAACCACCCAAAAACCGACTACACCCGTCAACTTATCCATGCCATCCCTAACTGGAACTATGATTTGGAGTTGTGCGCCTAACCATGACTGATTTCACTGCCCCTCATTCTTTGCAGCAACTAGAGCAACACCTGCAGCGTGATTTGGAATACCTAGGTCTGCCTGAAACGCCCTGGCTATCCGAGAAAACATACCAAAACCAGCCCATCTACGATGTCATTATTATTGGCGGCGGGATGGCAGGGCTGACGCTGGCCGCGGCGCTACGTTTTTCAGGGGTTCAGAACATTCGACTGTTTGACAAGAATCCACCACAAAAAGCCGGTCCCTGGAACACCCATGCCCGCATGCAAACGTTACGTTCGCCCAAAGAGCTGCCCGGCCCTGCTCTTGGAGTCCCCTCTTTAACGTTTAGAGCTTGGTATACCGCGCAATATGGTGAGGTCGCTTGGGAAAATCTGGATCGCATCCCGACGGCACAATGGCATCTCTATTTAATGTGGTACCAGTCCGTGCTGCAACTACCAGTCAGCCACCAACATGAGCTCGTCGATCTGGAACAAGCAAGCCTCGCGTCTAGCGGGCCTACTCTCGTCAAACTACAGATCCAGAACCCTGCTGGTACACAGCCTTATTATGCGCGACACGTTGTGCTAGCCACAGGGATGGATGGTTTAGGTGGTCCCAATCTACCGTCGTACCATACGCACCTATCCAAGCAATACTGGGCTCATAGCAGTGAGACCATCGATTTTAGTCAGCACACCTCGCACCACATTGCCATCATAGGAGGAGGCGACTCCGCCCTAGACGCTGCTGCAACCGCATTGGATGTTGGGGTCAAGCAAGTCACTATCTATATGCGTCAACCGGCCTTTAGTCAGATCAACTATTGGAAAGCGCTGACCCATTCCGGGCATCGTTCTGGTTATGCGCAACTGCAGACGCAACAAAAACTCGATCTATGGCGTTTTTTATTTGCCCAACCCACTCCGCCAGCGCGAGGCACCATTCAACGTTTACTTGCGCATCACGCCTTACAGCTGATTCCTGACACCACGATCCAACACGCTCAGGTCGTGGACAATACGCTTTCTCTAAGGGATACGAACGGGAAAAACCATAAAGCCGATTTTTTAATTTTCGCCACTGGTTATCAAACTGACCTCGCTCGTCGTCCTGAACTAAAACGACTTTTACCAGACGTCCAGCGCATGCAACACACCGAGCTAGGTGCTCAGCTTGGTCAAAACGAGCTGCCAGTTCTCAACTCGGACTTTTCTTTTGTGCAGGCCTCAAACCAAACGGGTAGCCCCTTACTAGAGCGCGTACACTGCTTTACCCAGCAGGCCTTACTGAGTGTGGGGAAAATTTGTGGTGATATACCAAGTATCAGTACCGGGGCGAATCAACTGTGCCAAGCCATTGTTGCGCAACTGTACCGAGATGACTTCGACTATCAGCTGGAGCAACTTAAGCATTATGATGAACTCGAGGTCAGCACAGAAGCGCTAAACGCCCTCTATCGCAATACTCGTGTGCATGAGGATGTGATGTAGGACGAGATGTTGTCTGATTTATGTTGCCTACTGACTTCCCTCTAACGGACTGCTAATCCATAAACATCGGGATCGAGCCCTGCACCTAGAGCTAAAACACAAAAGCCCAGCTATTTATTTAGCTAGGCTTTTTTCGTATGGGTGCGCCTAAATTTTTCCCACATAGGTATGTCTAACTCAAATGCTTAAAGCTAAAATGCCCCCTTGTCCTTAGTCGCTTCTAAGTCACTATTGAAAACTAAGACATATTGGATTAACGTCGATCAAATGAGGTCTATCCTGCCTCGTTTTTAGATCGTTCCTCGTCTCAAGCCTCTACACCGCCATCCAATCCTCCTATTTATAAAGCACAAGCCAAATACATCTTAGCTCTACGCGATAACGATGCAGAAAACGCATTTATTGTCCTAGCCGCCAAAGAAGCAGGTAGCGAAGAAACCCCCACCGTTGCTTTAATGAACCATTCAATCCATATAAACAAAATCAAACAAGCGCAGCCTGATGTGATTTTATCTTTGCAGTCTCTAGGGGCGGAAGTTTTATCTCGCCTCGTTACCAAAGAGCCCATCACAGAAGAGACGCTTACTCGGTTGTTATTTCCTCTGGATATTGAATCTCGCCCTCCTAAAGCAGGGTAATTCTTATTGTCATCGGCTTATGCTTTGGGCTATTCAATCCCGCCCACCTTCTAAAACCTCTTCCAAGCATATATGCTAGTCATATTGGTTCTCTCCTCGGCTTGCTGATCGTAGCGTGCTGTGAACTGGGCCAAATCACGCACCAAAAACACTGACATGTTCTAGGACTCATCGACAAAAAAACAGGAAGGCCTTTCGCTTTAACTGATTATGACTCTTGCCTTTTCCTCTTTACACCGAAGCCAACGCTTTGCGCTTGGCTTTTGGTTGACGGCAACCCTGCTCACAGGGATTCTTTTCACCCCCACAACCCAAGCACAAACCATTAACCATGTGGATGCGGTGTTTTCTCTGCAGTACAACAACAAAGTGACTGATGGTGAAAACCGCCTAAAAATCCAGCGAGATCAAAACCAGTATCATGTCACTTTCGCCTTGGATCACTGGATGTCGCAGGCAACTCAAAAAGCCGATTTCATCATGAAAGACTGCCAGGTGCAGCCTCAGCATTACTCTTCCAACACTAAACGTCCTTTGAATGCAGCCATAGAGCAGCGCCTAGACTTTAATTGGCAAAGCAAACAAGCCCACTATAAAGATAACGATGAACAAAAAAGCTTCGATCTACAAACAACGCTCTATGATCCACTCAGCTTTTTCTTCGAAGCACGCTGTGATCTGATCGCTGGCAAAACAAAGCTTTCTTACCCTCTGATCTATAAGGGCAAGCAAAAAACTCACACTTATGTGGTCATAGGAAAAGAAAAGGTAGAAACAGGGCAAGGGGTAGTAGACGCCTTAATTGTAGAAAGACAGCGCAGCAGCAAAAACCGAAAAACACGGCTCTACGTTGCGCCGGAACTTGATTATTTATTGGTTAAAATTGTGCATCAAGAAAGTCGCTTAGCTACGGTCACTGCGACCTTACAACACATGGATTATCAGGTACAGTAATTTTTAATAGTTAACGCAGCAAGTCCAACGCGCAGACCGGGAAAGATATCAAGTCCCTATCTACATGCTCTCTCAGTGATCTGAATCGACATCATCTATGCCTAACAATCCTCCTCCCTCTAGTTCAGACCCCTCCTTTAGCTCTACACGTTGGCGCATCTTAGTGGTCATCATCGGGGCAATTTTTATGTCCCTCATGAGTGTGAGTGTGGTCAACGTGGCCTTGCCTGCCATTCAGATTGGCCTACAAGCCAGTCTCTCTGATTTGCAGTGGGTGTTATCTGGCTATGCTCTCACCTTTGGTGTGGTGCTTGTCAGTGCAGGGCGCGCGGGCGATCTGATGGGAAGAGGTGGTTTGTTTATGCTAGGGGTAGGTATTTTTACCGTTTCCTCTATTGCAGCAGGCTTTGCTCCGGATGCCGACTGGCTAAATATTGCGCGTTTTGCCCAAGGGGTTGGTTCCGGCTTTTTAAACCCCCAAGGCGTGGGCATGATTCAACAATATTTCAAAGGTGCTGAACGAGGACGTGCCTTTGGTTTGTTCGGTACTACCGTAGGCGTTTCCGTGGCGATTGGACCCGTTTTAGGCGGGCTACTCATTCAATTAGGTGGGCCAAATCTAGGATGGCGTCTGACTTTTTTAATTAATGTACCCGTGGGTCTACTGACCTTATATTTAGCGTGGCGTTGGTTTCCTCGGCCCTTGATCAGTTTTGCCGAACTCAAAAAACCCAACGGCTTAAGCTCCTTAGATCCAGTTGGGGCTCTGTTGTTAGGAACAGGCGTACTCAGTGTGCTCTTTCCCTTTGTTGAGTCTAAATCCTCTCCGTACATCTGGCTCCTAATACCTCTAGGTCTACTGCTTTTTTATCTTTGGGTAAAATGGGAAAGCTGGTACACCCGTCAGGGCTACAGCCCAATGGTAGACTTAAGCATTTTCTCCATCACCAGTTACCGCAATGGTAGCTTGATCATGACTTTGTATTTTTTAGGAATGACCAGTGTTTGGGTACTCATTCCTATTTACATGCAACAAGGTATTGGATTTACTGCCTTTGAGTCCGGTCTGATCGGCATCCCATCTGCGTTGTTATCCGCTACGGCTGCGCATTGGGCCGGTCAGCGCATCACCCTCTATGGGCGCAAAGTGGTGATTGCTGGACTGTGCATGGCGATGTTGGGGCTCACTTTTAGTATTGCAGTCATCTTACTGCACTATTATGTAGGGATCAGTATTTGGTGGCTATTGCTAACGCTTGGTCTTTTTGGTTTGGGTCAGGGCTCCACCATTAGTCCTAACCAAACCCTAACGCTAGCGGAAATCCCCCTCAATTACGCCGGTAGCTCGGGGGCTATTATGCAAACCGGACAACGCATCGGCGCCTCCGTAGGGATCGCCGTCATTACCGCTCTTGTTTTTGGTCTAAAGCCCCATACCTCTTGGACCACTGCGGTAATTACCGGTTTTATTGCCATTCTATCTATTATGAGTCTAGCGCTATGGATGGCGTTTAAAGATCTTCAATCCCGTCGACGTTGACCGTAGGGATCGGAGCTTTATAAAAAATGACTATCACCATAATAAACCGCCCCCACAATGGCCCAATCACCGCGTACACACCCACCCTCACGCTCGACTCGCGTATCAACATAGTATCCATTACGGCAATGATGATTTCGTTGTCCTAGGAGCTCATCACTCTGACACCACCTTTGACTTACTTGGCACCGTCGTCCCCATTAACTATAGAGCCAAAGATTACGGGCTATCGATTAGAGGTGAAGTGAACCGCCAATTTAACGGACGAAATAATCGTTTTACATGGGGAGCGCATCTTGCCCAAGGGAAAAGCGATAGCCAAACTCATGGGCCATTTATTCTTCCGGGTGGATTGCTGATAGACCCTTCTCCCCAGCAGTACGAGGACATTACAACCTCCTCAAATACCTTGCAGTTCTATGCAGAGAACGCGTATGAATTGACCCCAGCTCTATCCCTAGTGACTGCAGTACAAGCCGTCACCGCTAAGAGACAACGTAAAATCACGGCCTTTAATAACCCTCGAGCTATTCCTTATTACTTCAAGGATGTAGACCATTCAAAGCGTTACAGTGGTCTAAGCCCAAAGTTAGGCCTTTTATGGCAACTGAATAATCATACCCAGCTTTATGCCAACTTAAGTCGCAGTTATGAGCCCCCCAGTGAACTTGAGTTTTATCATTCACGTGGCACGACGTCAGCACAAAAAGCGACCACACTAGAAATAGGATCTCGCGGTACAGGTACACGATTCAGCTGGGAGGCCGCCTTATTCCATAGTCGTGTCAAAGATGAGCTGCTTAGCGTTCCAAAATTTGGACCTTTTGGTGAAATTGTTGGTTACGAAGGCGGTAACGTCCCCGAAACAAGGCACTCTGGTCTAGAGTTGCAGCTCTACGGCACCGTTACCCCGGATAACTTACCGGGAACCATAGACTGGAAAGTGGGCTATACCTTTAACCATTTTCGTCATGCTAACGATAAAGCCTTTGGTAATAACCGATTGCCTGTTATCCCTGTCCACTACGGCAGCCTCCAAGCCACCTACCAGCATCCTTCGGGCATTTCTTTTAGCCCCGAGCTCGAATTCGCCTCATCCGTTTATGCGGATCAAGCCAACACACTTAAAGCTCCGGGCTATGGGCTAGTCAACGTAACGCTAGGCTACACCCCACCCTCTAAGCCTTACCATCTTTTCTTAAATGTGCGCAACTTAGCTGACAAACGCTATGCAGCATCTACTCAGTATTTTGCGCAAGCTCGTGCCAATGAGGCTGCCTTCAACTCCGGCTTAGGTCGTTCTCTCTTTGTTGGGGCCAAGATTCTATGGTAATTCGTTATCTCACCTGGATATTGTTGCTTTTTATGTGCTTGGCTCTTGCGCCAATACAGGCCTCAAGTGTCGATGTTGGACAAGTGACCGAATGGGGCCAGCCTCTCCATCAAGAAATAAAAATATTTAAAGACCCATCAAAAAGCATGGACACAGAGCAAGTGGCTGCCATACCTGACGGACCCGATGGCTTTACTTATCTCAACGAACTAAGCAACCCTAATCAATTGTCACCAGTGGCCTGGTGGACAAAAATAAGCCTTAGCAACTCCAGTGACCGCCTCTACTCCTTGCGTTTGATCTTGCACCCTGGATCTTTTTTTCATTCTGTCGATTTCTATACAAAACAGAATAACCAATGGGTAACCGTTATAGAGTCCCCAGATGGAGTAAAGAATAAAGATCCTAACGCTGAGCGCTTTCACTGGGCCGGCATCGACCTAGCCCCCGGCCAAAACAAAACCGTACTAATCCGGACGACAGGCGTCGCCCCGAATAAATTAGCACCTTATTTATCCTTAGACACACAGTTTAATGAATACGTAGCGCGCAGTACCATATGGGATGGTTTGCTTTTTGGTGGTCTACTGGCTCTTGCCTGGACCGCTATACTACTCTCATTATTTGCCCGCAGCCGAGTTTTTTTAATTCTTGGCTTACTATCTTTTCTGACGTTATTGGTCGAGGCGATCCGACGCGGTTATGACAAGCTAAACTTACTCTCTCACACCATAGAGCTTAGTTACCGTAGCCCTCTGATATTAGGAAATCTAACAATCCTAATGTTTATTTCCTTTATATTAGCCATTGCTCATAGTGAAAAAACCCATTTACCCTTACGTCAACTACTGATAGCTTGGGCTATTTATTACGGTGGGCTGGTCTTACTATCCGCTTTTGGTGATGTATTTCAGGTTTACTGGTTATCAGACCATCTCCGGCCTTTTTTTAGTCTGACCTTACTCGTTATCGCTATCCTTTTCATTAGACATAATACGCCGACGCGCGGACTGATCTTGGCCGTTGCCGCGTTCTCTCTTGCTAGAGCCAGTCTTATCGCACTCGAGGCAAGCGGCTCCTTACCCGCTTCAATTAGTAATCTATCAATGGGGTCCTTACGGATGAATCCGGCTATAGCGCTAGGAGGGTTTCTCATCAACCTTGCCCTATTTGCTGGTTGGGTAGCGTATGTAGGATTACAACGAAAAAAGGCTCAGGAAAAAATCGCTCACTTACAGCGCGAAGAGAATATACGTTTGACTAAAGAGGTAGCACGACAAACCAAAGCCCTTAACGAAGCGTTAGCTTATGCTGATGAAAAGAACAGACAACAAACACAAATTGTTGGCTACATTAGCCATGACTTGCGCGCACCCCTAGCAACCATAGCGGGGTACACCAAACTCATGCAACATAAAGCGAATGACCAACAAAAAGCACAGCTTAATGCCATTACACGCAGTGTCGACTACCAGCTAGCTTTAATAGAAGATATTCTTGCCTATGCCACAGCTGAGCTAAAGCCACTGTCATTAGCTCCTGAGCCAATAAACCTAGCTGACTTCCTTGAAGAAATAGCACAACATGCCACGGCACTCAGCAGACAAAAAAACAATCTTTTCACGATCAAAGTCACCGACCAAATCCCAAAAACGGTGTGGTTAGATGGGCGTCGCTTAAGACAGGTGTTACTTAACCTGCTTTCTAATGCTGCGAAATTTACAAAAAATGGCACCATCACCTTAGAGATGATCGCTACACCACTTAACTCTCAATGGCATTTGCACTTTATCATTAGTGACTCAGGGATTGGCATAGCACCCGATCAACAAGAAAAAATCTTCAAGGAATTCAGTCAATTAGAGCAAAGTAAAATCGACGTAGGTGTAGGCTTAGGTCTTTATATTGCGCAAAGCATTTTACAGATTATGCACAGCGAATTACGCTTAGAAAGCAGCCTAAACCATGGTTCGACCTTCAGTTTTGACATTCAGGCTACGGCGGAAAAACAGTGTGTTACTTGGACAGAACCTCAAGCGCTACCGATCTTTGAGTCGACGGACCCATTCCTTGCCAGTCAACCAAGCACACCCCTAGAAACGGAATCTCTTTTCCCCACCCTCTCCAACAATCAGGATTTTCCTACCCTCAAACCGCCTCTACCTACCCGGGAAGAGCTTGCAGCCATGGCCCGAAATGGTTTAGTCACCGATATTGAAAACTGGTTAATAACGATGTCTGTTCAATACCCTGCGTGCACAAACTACTTAAACTCCATTCAAGAGGCTCTCAACCTACTAGATCTGGATGCAGTAGAGCGCTTAGCATTGTCTTAACAAGATCCGGTTATTTACCGTGTAACAACACCTCCCGTCTTCCTTCCACCTACTTAATTCGGCATAACCTCTGTCTGGTTCAACCACAACACAATAGCAATACCCGCTAAGGCTAAACCACCTGTGGCGACCCACGCCCACTGCCAGCCTCCAAGTAGACTGACCACCCATGCGACTAGCGGGGCCCCAAAAAACTGTCCCATCGCTGAACCCTGCTGCACCCATCCAATCGTCGATGAGGTGGTTTGTGCATTCGGCGCAAAACTGACGGCTAAGAAAAAACAAGTTGCGGGGATAAGACCACCCACGATGGAAAGCACCAGAACGGCGAAAAACTGTATCGCCACGCCCTGCTCCAATCCAAAAGCCACCATGGCCGAAGCAATCATGACCACATAGCCGCTAATGAGCAACCTCGCTACCGCGACTCCTTGATAAAGCCAGCGTCCTGCTAATAAATTACCCACGATATTCGAGCCAGCTACCAAAGCCGATAGCAGCCCTGCCATAGGCCCAGAGATTTTTGCCTCGGCATAAATACTAGGTAAAAAGCCAATCACAGCAGACCACTGGGCTGCATACAAACCAAAAATCAGAGCCACTAGCCACACACGTCTAGAGCGGAGTGTAGTCGACACCATGTACGCGATTGAAGAGTTTGACTCCGAACGCCGGTCACTGGCTTTAGGGATAAAGAGCAGGGAAAGCAAAAAAACAAAAAACGTCATACTAGCGACAACTAACCACAGTACTCGCCAAGAGCTTACGCTTAATAGCCATGATCCCCCCAGCAGCATTACCACCGCCCCTGCCGGCATATAACACCCCCAAAGCCCCATAATACGACTCACGGTATCAGCAGGCACGATCCGTTTAATCAAAGCGGGTGCGGGTAAAACCACCATTAAAAAGCCGAAACCCTCTAGAGCCCGACTCAATAGAATCAAGCTTTTGCTATGCAATAACGTGGTACCTAGTGAGGCCAAGCTTAATATAGCTAACCCAATCAGAAGACAGCGACGCAACCCGATGCGGTCTGCCATTAAGCCCGTTGCTAAGCCTAAAAGCATGCCCGCCACCTGAACGCTGGAGAGCAAAAAACCAGACTCCACCAGACTCAGTCCGAGCTCTGCTTGCAAAGCGGGCAAAGCAGGCGGCAGTTTCCAAACATTCAACGCCGCACACACACCAACCGCCACCAAAAAAAACGCAACGGCTACGGGATCTTTTTTACTTAGCTTGCTGATCATGCGCTGGCTCTCATCAGTGGTTGTGATGAGATGGTTGTGCTGACCCCTTGTCGTCCTCGCCCTAACATGTCGCCTTCTCCTTACTGTATTTTATTTTTATGCAAACCATACCCGTGTTACCGCACAGTTTTTATATCGCAAAGAGCTAGCTTAACCCAACTACAAAAAAAGACTGAGTGGGAAGGACTCCCAACTCAGTCTTTTTCTCAAGACAAGAGAATTAATAGCGAATCGCCTAGCCCTTTAGCCGTTTATGACCTCTAGATTTGCCATCATCCCCAAGTCCTCATGCTCAAGAATATGACAATGCAACATGCGTATGCCCGGCATGGATTGCTTCACATGAAAAACCACCGTTTCGTATGGACGTAAATTAACCGTATCACGCCAAGCATTAAAGGGTTCTGGAGTCACAGTTCCATTCTGCTCTCGTTGCACCACCACAAACTGCGTTCCATGAATATGAAACGGGTGATCCATATGGGAGTTATTGAACACGCGCCACTCCTCAACCTCGCCCACCTTACTACGCAGGTCTATACGCGACATATCAAAGGTTTTGCCATTGATAAAAAACATGTTGTGCATATCTGCCATGGACATGCTGTGATCGCCATGATCCATCGGCATTTCACTGAACTCTACCCGCTTCTGTGCAACGGGCTGTCCTAAATGAGCAAACGGTCTTAGTACTTCTGGTAAATCCAAATTACCTTTGGCTTCAACAGCAACCTGTGCCAGTGTTAAGTCCACAGCCTCTTCTGTCACCATCATTTTTTCACGATCATAATAACGGCTGATCAAGGTAGGACGACTGGACTCAATCGCGATTAATAACACTTCGACCCGCTCTGCTGGGGCGAGAAATAACTCCTCTTGAGGCTCTGCGGCTTTTTCCAACAGTCCCCCATCGGTTCCCACCACTTGCCACAAACAACCTGGTAGGGCTAAACGCAAATAACGCGCGGCGCAGTTATTCCAAATACGTACTCGAGTCTGTGTGCTAACACTAATGTTCGGTTGATACTGCCCATTAATCAGCACAAACTGTCCCTCTCTGCCATTCATCCAGTCCAACATGTCATTTTCAGGAATGCGGCCCTGCGTATCTAAACGCACATCAGAAAACATCCAATGCTGCTCTGGCAAATGCGCCAATGGATCGTCAGCAGCACGCACAATTAAGGTGCCCGCTAAGCCTTTAGCTACCTGAGCTGAAGTGCGCCCATGAGGATGAGGATGATACCAATAAGTTCCTGCACTGCCTTTAGGCAAAGTAAAGGTATAGAGCCTTTCTCCACCGGCTGGCACCATGTCTTGAGGGTTACCATCCTGATCCGCCGGAACAGGAAGCCCATGCCAGTGAACCGTTGATGGTTCTGGTAAATGATTCTTAAACAAAATCTCTACCGTACCCCCCTCATTAACCGTTATTTGGGGGCCAGGAAGCTGTCCGTTATAAAGCCAGAACTCGGTTTGCTTGCGATCCGCCACAGTCAGTCGTTTCGGCTCTGCTACTAACGTGGCTTGAAAACGTTTGGCCGTTGTGCTCGTATTTTGTAGCTGCGGTAAGGGTAACAGGGCTTGTCGCGTAGGCATTCTATCCAGTGCCATCAACTCAGTCACCTGATGATAGGCCTCAGCACTGTGATGCTCTCCCATTCCATGGTGGTCCATCATCCCATGAGCCCCACGGTGGGCCCCATGATGCATCTGTGCTCGCGCCAGAGGGTGGGTCGCCACCAAAGCAAACATGCCCGCTTTTACTATTTTCCTACGTTTCTCCATTTCTGCTCTCCTTAAAACCGTCCATACTCGCCAATCACTTGCCCTTGCGTTCCCAAGGTTAAGACCGGCAGCGTACCAGGGATTTCCGGTCCCATCCCTGGTGAATTTATCGGCATATCAGGAACGGAAATTCCATTAATTTCCGGTTTTTCTTTTAAGAGCTTATGGACAGCAGAAATAGGTACGTGACCTTCGATCACATAGCCATTTAACTCTACCGTATGACAGCTAGGTGCCTGCTCTGTACCCAACTGCTTTTTTATTTTCCACATATCGTCATGATCCACTCGTGTCACCGAAATACCGTGCTCTTCAAGGTAATCCGCATACGCATTACAACAACCACACAAAGGATCTTTATGAAGCGTTGCCTCTAAAACGCTCTCTGCAACAACTAAAGGGGAACTCGCCAATAAACAGGTAAACACCAAGGCGCTAGATAATTTCAACATATATATTTCCTAAATAGATTCAACACAAAAACACAACTTCGCGCGCTATTTAGGAGGAGGCAGATTGGGGCAACGTGAAAACGAAGTTAAGTGCACAGCATAAGCAGGATAAGCACTTAGATTAAGACGCAGATAAAAGGAAGTGATAGAACTTGGCAACAGCGAGCCTACACAGCAAGAGCTTAGGCAATCAAAAAGACAAGAAGGATGACCCAGGTCAATTTGACTGCAGGATTCGGAGTGATGCTCACATTGACTTGATGTAGCACTAGCGTCTAACGGATTCAGTATTGTCGCTTGGGCCGTCGCAGTCACAAAGGTGAGCAATAACACCAAAGCCAAGCATACAGATAGCCAACGCCTTAAGGAAAAAAGGCGGATAACATCTGTAAGACACACGTACTTTTTCATAAAAAGAACAGCATAGTGAAGTAATTGGCTAAAGCTTAAAGCTTACCCCTAGGTCAAGGTCAAGAAAAAATTAGGGGGCATCTTTTTCAGCCCCTTTGACCACTTAATCACCCGAGCTATTGCGCCCTTGTCGCCACCGCTGTAGTGGTCGTTCTAATCCGTGATAGCTTAACCTGGCCAACATAAAACTGATGGGAATCAACAACCACATGGGCAACCACGACTGATACAAAGCAAATAGCCCCCAATGCCATAAATACCAGCTATAGCTCATGCGCCCTATATAGACTAGCGGCTTGGCTGCCAGCCATTGATTTAAAGGATGTTGTGGTGAGTTATAAATAAACAAAGTGGCTGCCATCACAGGCAAGGCTGTGGCCAGATTAGGATAGGGTTGATCAGGACGAATCCACAGCACGGCAAGACACATAAACGCTAAAATTAGCACCAGACTATATCGATCGTATTGGGGCGATAAGGTTTTGCCATGACAAGCTAATGCAGCGCCAAAAACCATCTCAAACAAACGGCTGCTCGGTGCATAAAACAACCACCTATCCGCCCCCATGCCATAGAGCATGCCTGCACTAAACAAACTACCGCACAACATCAGAAAGAGCACGACTTTCCAGTGTTTAGTGCGTAAGCCAAACCAAAACACCCACGGCCACAACACATAAAACTGCCCTTCTATCCCTAAGGACCATAAATGCAAAAAGGGGTTGTAGGTGTAACGATCTCCGAGCAGACCATCATCTATCGCCAAGTGTACATTCATGCCAAACGCCCCTGCGCTTAATGCATAACGCCACAACCCGCTGTAGATATCGCTTGCAGGGCCTAATCCAGCAAGCAACAGCATCACGAGCAAAAACAACAGCAAAGGCGGGTACAAACGTTGTAAGCGTCGGGCATAAAACAAGCCAATATCCTTAATGGAGCCTAGTGACTGTCGTTGTAACAACGACGTAATCAAATACCCCGATAGGACAAAAAACAGATCCACCCCCATCAGCCCGGCGGGTAGTAACTGTGGATACGCATGAAAGACCACCACACAGAGAATGGCGACAGCCCTTAGTCCATCTAAATCGGCCCTATAACTATTTGACAACGTGTTTCCTTTACCAAAATACGCGGAAAGCCTCGTCGTTTAGGGCGAGGAGGATGTCAAGCCTAAAAACCAGAGGCATGATCCGTAGCAAATGGCTCACTTTCCCATGAGCCTATGCAATAACCTGCCATAACCTAATCACATATTACTCAAATGATGCCATCCAATGCTTGTCATTTGTTTGAAATGCTTTTATGCTCCAATGTAATCGATTACATCACTTTGTATAAATCCGTTTATGACCATCCAAAAAGTCGCCAAAGAGGCAGGCGTTTCGGTTGCTACTGTCTCTAGAACCTTTAACTACCCTGATCAAGTCTCAGAGAAAACGCGACTGCGCGTTCAAGAGGCGGCAGCGCAGCTCAATTACTTTCCTAACGCCAGCGCGAGGAACCTGAGAACACAGCATACGCGCACCATTGGTGTGGTCTTGCCCACCTTGATCAACCCCGTGTTCTCTGAATGCTTACAAGGGATTGCAGAAATGGCTGCGGAACAAGGCTATTCCATTATGCCGTTTACCACCTCCTACACACAAAGTGCAGAGCAAGAAGCCGTCGAGCAATTAATGCACTTTGGAGTGGATGGTTTAATCCTAGTGGTGTCTGATCCACATAACTCACCAGCACTCGATGTGCTTCGCAAAAGCAAAATCCCTTATGTATTAACGTACAACTGGTCTGAAAAACACCCTTGTGTTTCTGTTGATAATCAACAAGCTTTTACCGAAATCGTGCATTATTTAGCGCAGTTAGGGCATAAAAAAATCGCCATGGTCAGCGGTCTGCGTCATGCCTCAGACAGAGCCCAACAACGTTATCAAGGTTTTTTAAACGGTATCGCGCAACAAAACCTAGAGGTTTTGCCCATCATCGAGGTCCCCTTTATTGATCATGCCGTCGAGGCCATTACCTCTGAACTGAAAAAATCCACCCCTCCTACCGCCCTCGTTTGCTCTAACGATTTAATGGCCATTCGTGCCATCCGAGCCGCCTCTATTTGCCAGCTACAAGTCCCCAAAGATATTAGCGTCACGGGGTTTGATGGCATCCGACTTGCTCAAGATCTAACTCCATCTTTAACTACTATTGCCCAACCCAATACCGAAATCGGTCGCCGCAGCGTAGAGCTTCTTACTAAGCATCTTCGTCTCGGATCTCGGCCTTGCGCCGCCTCTAGTCTTTTATTAGATCATCAACTGCACATTGCCGAATCCAGCGCAGTGCCTGCTTTTCTTTAATTCTTTTTGTTTATTCCCTTTCCGGAGCTCTTCATGCTTTCTCTGCTCAAAAGAACCTCTCTTTCCTGTTTGCTTGCTGTTGGCATTGGCGCCAGCAGCTATGTTCAAGCTGAAAACGCCATTTGCTACAACTGTCCTACCGAATGGGCAGACTGGGGCACACAGCTTAGAGCCATTAAAAAGGCCACCGGTATTACCATCCCTGCGGACAACAAAAACTCTGGCCAGTCGCTCGCTCAGCTCGTCGCTGAAAAAGCCAAACCGGTTGCTGACATCACCTACCTAGGGGTTAGCTTTGCGATTCAAGCCCAAAAAGAAGACGTCGTTAGCCCATACCAACCCAGTGTTTGGAATGAAATTCCCGAAGGCTTAAAAGACCCTGCCGGCAACTGGTTCAGCATTCACTCGGGCACCATGGGCTTCATGGTGAACGTCGATGCTCTAGATGGCAAACCGGTACCTCAGTCCTGGGCAGACCTACTTAAACCTGAATACAAAGGCTTAATTGGCTACTTGGACCCCACCTCTTCTTTTGTGGGTTACGTGGCAGCCGTAGCAGCAAATAATGCCTTAGGTGGCAGTTTGGATGACTTCAGCCCAGCCTTTGAGTACTTCAGCAAACTCCAAAGCAACGACCCAATTGTTCCTAAGCAAACCTCTTACGCACGCGTTTTGTCCGGTGAAATCGCCATCTTGCTCGACTACGACTTCAACGCCTACCGCGCTAAATACAAAGACCACGCTAACGTCGAATTCGTCATTCCCCAAGAAGGCACCATCGCTGTTCCTTACGTGATGAGCCTAGTCAAAGGGGCGCCAAACGAAGAAAACGCCAAAAAAGCCTTAGAGTTTGTGTTGTCTGATGAAGGTCAAGCCATTTGGGCCCGCGCTTACTTACGTCCTGTACGTGCTGCCGCCATGCCTGAAGACATCAAAGCGCAGTTTCTGCCTGACTCTGAATACGAACGCGCTCACGCCATTGACTACACCAAAATGGCTGAAGTTCAACGTGGCTTTTCAGACCAGTATCTAAAAGAAGTGAAGTAAATCTTAGAACTATGGCTACCTCATCCTTATCCAGAGGGCAGCGCACAATTCTTTTGGCGTGTCTAGCTCCTACCACAGCATTCTTTTTTGCTTTTTGGTTATTGCCGATGGCACGCCTCATTATGCTTCCCGCCCAAGAGGGCTGGGAGGCCTATTTTTCTGTGCTGACACACTCTCGTTACCTAACCAGCCTCATCAACACCCTGGTGTTGTCCATTACGGTCACCTTACTTACCTTAGTTTTAGGTGCAGCCGTTGGCATTTATTTAGCAAAAAGTCACTTTAAGGGCAAACAGATCTTCCTGTCCTTGCTCACTATGCCTCTGTCTTTTCCTGGGGTTATTGTTGGCTTTTTTGTGATTTTATCCGGTGGCCGTCAAGGCTTTGTCGCGGATTTCTTCCATTCCATCGGGATGGGACGCATCACCTTTGCCTACGGCATGCTTGGTTTGTTTTTAGCGTATTTATATTTTTCTTTACCACGCGCTATTGCCAACTACACCGCCGCTGCCGAAGCCATGGACCCCTCGTTGGAGGAAGCGGCTCGCACCATGCAAGCCTCTAAATGGCATATCGTCCGTGATGTCTGGTTCCCTCAGCTTATCCCCACCACCATTGCGAGCGGAGCGATTATTTTTGCTACCTCGATGGGGGCATTTGGTACCGCTTTTACGCTATCAAGCAAAATCGAAGTCTTACCCATCTCTATCTATAACGAGTTCACTAATTACGCCAACTTTGCGACTGCAGCCTCTTTATCGATTGCTTTAGGCTTAATTACTTGGCTAGTTTTATTCCTAGCCCGAGTCATCACGTCAGATAACGCGAAAACCTAATCAGGCGATTTCTTATGCAAACAAAAATCAAAACCCGCTCTCCGTGGCTGCGTTTCATCACGATCGCCATTTGCGTCTTTATGATTGGCCCGATGTTTTTATCCGCCTATGCTGGGCTGATTAATAACTACAGCGTAGGTCTAAAAAGTGGCTTTACCTTACGTTGGCTGATCGAGGTCTGGGAAGTCTATGGTTCTACAGTAGGCTGGTCTATCACACTGGCATTGCTCTGTGTGCTTTGTACCCTATTACTAGGTGTACCCTGCGCTTACGCTCTGGCTCGCAGTCAATCCAAATGGGCTAATGCCTTTGAGGAACTGTTGACCCTTCCTGTTGCCATTCCAGGCCTAGCCTCCGCCTTAGCGCTTATTTTGGCCTACGGTCAAATCAGTGCTTTTAGACAAAGCTTTGGCTTTATTCTAGTGGGTCACGTGATCTTCACCCTGCCTTTTATGGTTCGTACTGTTTCCTCTGCATTGCAAAAGCACGAACTGTATGCCATCGAAGAGGCGGCCCGAACGCTAGGGGCTTCTTTTTTACGCCGCTTTATTGGGGTCATCATTCCTGCCGTTTTCCCAGCGATTGTGGCAGGTTCCATGATGGTCTTTACCTTATCCATCGGCGAATTTAATCTCACCTGGATGCTACACACACCGCTTACCCGCACCTTACCCGTCGGCTTAGCTGATAGTTATGCCTCCATGCGCGTGGAAATTGGCTCCGCGTATACCTTAGTGTTTTTCATGGTGATTCTTCCTGTGCTGCTCATTATGCAAGGCGTAGCCAATTATGTACAAAAGAAATATGGGAACTAAACAGCAATGCTGCAATTAGAACGAGTTAGTATCGATATCATAAATAGTGCGAAAACCTACGCCGATGGCACCAAAGGGTTAAAGCCTACTAATTTACACATTGAGCCAGGTGAGGTCGTTGCCTTACTAGGTCCTTCAGGCTGCGGTAAAACCACGTTGTTACGTATGATTGCCGGCCTAGAAAGCGCCGACGAGGGCAGCCAAATTCTATTTGGCGACCAAGACGTCACCCATCGCCCTGTAGAACAGCGCAACGTGGGCATGGTGTTTCAAAGCTATGCCCTGTTTCCACAAATGAGCGTACAAGCCAATATTGCGTATGGCCTAACCATCCGCGGTGTAGACGCCAAAGAAAAAAAACAGCGTGTGGGTGAGCTCATCGATTTGGTTCACCTCAATGGCTTAGAACACAAACGCCCCTCTGAACTGTCGGGTGGACAACGTCAACGCGTGGCCTTGGCCAGAGCCGTAGCCGTACGCCCCCGCGTTTTACTTTTGGATGAGCCGCTAGCCGCTCTAGACGCCAAACTAAAAGAAAGTCTGCGTGATGAACTGGCTGATTTACTTCGCCAGCTACGCATTACCGCCATTCACGTTACCCACGATCAACAAGAAGCTCTGGCCATTGCTGACCGTTTAGCGGTGATGCACGCCGGTAATATCATGCAAGTGGGTCGCGGCGAGGACCTATACCGTAATCCTGAGCATGCTTTTGTGGCGGAGTTCTTGGGCCGCATTAACCGTATAGAACGTAATGCCCAAGCCATGAGCAACAAAGTCATTACCTTAGGCCAAGGTAGTCTGGCTTGCCCTGACCATTTAGCCCACAGCTCTACCCTGTTTTTACGTCCTGAAGACATTCAGATTGGTCCAACCCAAGCCAATGGCATCAATGCTCGCATCAGCCAGCGCATGTTCCTAGGAGAGCGCATTGAGCTGCGTTTAGACTTAGCCAATCAAACCTCTTTGGTTGCTGAGGTCAACAACGAGTGCCCTTATCAAATTGGCGATGAAGTTGGTTTAACGATTGCTACCCATAAACTCTTAAATCCAAAAGTCTAATGTCACAAACTTTACTTGTTCAGATCAGCGATTTACATATTCGCGAGCCGGGGCGCTTGGCTTATGGCCGTATTAATACCGCCCCCTATTTGGCCAATGCGGTTCAAGCCATTAACCAACTGCCTCAACCCGCAGATGCCGTCATCATTACGGGTGATTTAACAGACTTTGGTCGCGCGGCAGAATACGAGCACCTGCAGCAACTGTTGGCGCCTTTAAAGGTGCCGGTGTATATGCTGCCGGGTAATCACGATGAGCGAAACAACCTAAGCCAGTTCTTTCCTTCGCATGATTATTTAGCGCAAACCACGGAGAACGGTCATAGCCAGTATGTGGTTTCTATTGGACCTATGAAACTGATTGCCTTGGACACCAGTGAAATTGGTCAAAGCAGTGGCCGTCTTTGTGTAAAACGGTTGGCGTGGCTAAAGCAGGCCTTAGATGACAACGCTGATTTTCCTGTCATTGTGGCGATGCATCACCCTCCTTTTAATACGCTGATCGGCCATATGGATCTCATTGGCCTGCTCGAAGGCGCTAAGGAATTAGAGGCTTTACTCAAACAGTACTCCAACGTAGAGCGAGTCATTTGCGGTCACCTACACCGTGCCATCGAAACCCGCTTCGGGGGCACGATTGCCTCCACTTGTCCTGCTCCTGCACATCAAGTGTGTTTAGATTTAAGCCCCGATGCCGAGTCTGCGTGGTGTCTAGAGCCTCCTGCGATGCAAATCCATGCCTGGGACCATCAAGCCCAGCGCTTGGTCACTCATCTGAGCTACATTGGTCAGTACGAAGGTCCCTACCCGTTCCACGAAATGGGTAAACTCATCGACTAAAGGGCAGACCGATTTAGGTGATCCCTTACAGGTATCAGCTAAATAAAAACGCCTAATCCCAAAAAAGTCCGTTTAAATACGGGCTTTTTTGGTTTATAATCAATGAGGTAGCATTGTATTTTGATCTCAGATTTTTACCTGCCTGGCCTTTTACCAAAGGCGCCTCTTTCTCTATCGAGGCCACTCTTTCTTTACGCGTAGAATCCTACGCTTCGCGGTGCTACCCTTCCGTACACTTCACGGCAAAAAAAGTCGCATTAATGATAAAAGCCACAAAAAGATAGCGCCTTAATTCGACACGGCTCTATCTGTAGATGCGTTGAATTACAACCGTTTTGACAAAAAATGGCGCATCAGCTATAACACTTACGCAGGCGGAAACCGTGGCTTTGCCGTGGATAATCATTATCCTTGTTTTTCACACCATCCGGGACGGACCGGCTCTTTGTTACTTGGAGTTTCCGTTGATTACCTTAAGTCCACTCAAGCGTCGTCTGCTGTACGCAGTTGTATTCGAGATTCTTGCTGTCATACTTTCTACCATTATCTTGATGTTTTTAAGTGGTAGTGGAGTCCAAGAGTCCCTGCCCCTTGCCATCGTTATCTCAGGGGTGGCAGTGCTCTGGAATTATCTTTACAACACGCTTTTCGAATCGTGGGAACGTCGCCAACAAATTATGGAACGTACCTTTAGAATTCGTACCCTTCACACGCTAGGCTTTGAAGGGGGCCTTCTCATCTTTTGCTTACCGATTTATATGTATTGGTTTAGCGTAGGACCGTGGGAGGCCTTCTTGATGGAAACCACCCTAGTGGTTTTCTTCTTGGTGTACACCTTTGTCTTCACTTTTATTTTTGACAAGATCTTCACCTTGCATCACCAAAATCCCTACGCAGATGCGACGCTCTAACAGCACCATGGCACTGTCAAAGGACGACGTTGCCATCCGCGCTACTCATTCGCGCTATTTACCCCCGCTCTGAGCGACAGGGCTTTTCGCGCACTCTGATAAAAAAAGCACCTAATCGAGCCCTGAATCCTTTATCAAGGAGGCGAATTAGGTGCTTTTTAGCATGGATTATCAAGCCCCTCTCGCCAGAACCAATCAATTTGGCGATGAAAGCCTGTTAATTATGCGCGCGTTTTACTCATCCGCAAAACGCGTTTCTAAATACTGAATAATCGCTTTAGACTCATAGAGCCAGCGTTCCGTGCCATCATCCTCTTTGATGTGTAAACAAGGAACCTGGCGTTTTCCCCCTTTTTGAATCAATACTTGCTCAGCCGCGGGGCTTTTATTCACATCATGTAAAGCGACCGGTACATTAAGGGTGTGCAAGACGCGACGTACCTTAATACAGAAAGGGCAGGCATGGAACTGGTATAGCGCCAATGATGCCGCCGCCGCATCCACCTTTGCCTGCGCCTCGGGGCTACGCTGCTTTTTAGCTGGACGCGTTAAGCAATCTACGCCCGCAATCAGTGAACCCAAACCATTTCTAAAAGCTTTTAAAATCATAACCTGCTCATTAAAGAGTTAAATTCAAACAAATCGTTGTTATTTTACGTTGCCTATGCATTTAGTCGCAAATACAACGCACTGCGACTCTCACCTTCTCGATATAATCAGACCTCACGTTCTGCTTATGTATAAGGGACGCTTATGTCTACACGTAATCGGCTGTATTTCCGCAGCTTCATTCTACTACTTAGTGTAGTATCGCTCGCCTTTATTTGGATCTTGTTTCCTTTTTATGGGGCTATTTTCTGGGGAGTCATCCTAGCCATCATTTTTGCCCCCGTACAGCGTTACTTATTACGAAAAACGAATGGGCGCAAAACGATCTCTGCTTTGCTTAGTTTGATCTTTATTCTTTTGCTCGTCATTATTCCTGTGTTCTTACTAAGCGGCGCTATTATCCAAGAGGCGATGCTGCTCTACAAACGTATGGACAGCGGGGATATCAATGTAGCCAATTATTTAGAACAAATTATTTCCTCTTTACCTCCTGCTCTGATAGAAGGCCTAAACAGCTTTGGTATCGCCAACCTAAACGATGTGGGAACCAAACTCTCTGAGTTTGCAATGGCAGCAGCACAGTTTTTAACTAAACAAGCGGTCAACATTGGCTCGAACACCTTTCAGTTCATTATTGGCTTAGCCATTATGCTGTACCTGCTGTTCTTTTTATTAAGAGACGGCGCTGAATTAGCGCGCCATTGCAGCAATCTCGTTCCTTTAAGTGAAGATCAAAAGAGTCACTTATTTAAAAAATTCACAACCGTAGTACGCGCTACTGTTAAAGGCAATATTGCCGTCGCCGCAACCCAAGGGGCTTTGGGCGGCATCATGTTCTGGATACTGAGTGTAGAAGGTGCCTTATTTTGGGGTGTACTGATGGGAGTGCTCTCTTTATTACCCGCCGTAGGCGCCTCTTTAATCTGGGCCCCTGTTGCTATCTATTTCTTTAGTACCGGAGCCCTCACAAAGGGCGTCATCCTAACGGCCTTTGGGGTGCTCGTCATTGGATTAGCTGATAATGTGCTACGCCCGATCTTGGTAGGAAAAGACACCAAAATTCCTGATTACGTGATTTTGATTTCCACTCTAGGCGGCTTATCACTCTTTGGATTGAACGGTTTTGTGATCGGACCGTTAGTCGCAGCAATGTTCATGGCGTGTTGGGATTTATTCCCCTCAGCCATTCAACGTCAAGATGATTTTTTAGAGACAGAGCAAAATAAAACGCACACTCCGGCCTTTTACAGAGCCACTAAACCCCTAGAGGATCGCCTCCCCCGCTGATGCTCTGCATATTTAAAACTCATGTTGTGACACAGCGGAACAACTTGCTCGAAAAATGCAACAACCTAAAACGCCCTCAGAGACTCCACGCTCTGAGGGCGTTTTACCCCCTACACCTACATCTACATCTACATCTACATCTACATCTACATCTACAAAAAAGCTTAGCGCGTAGCAAACAACAGCAAGCCATTAATTGCAAAAGCAATAGCCCAACATAAACTGCGTAAGGTGGCCTTATCCATAATATAAGCCGCTAGGTAAGCTAAACGAAATAACAACCAAGCCATCGCATACCACTGAATCAGCTCTGGACTGCCACCATTGAAATGAGCGTAAAGTAATGCGGCATAAAATAATGGTAAGGCCTCGAAGGTATTCGCCTGAGCCGCATTCGCACGAGCTCGCCAACCACTTTGCTTCGCCAGCCACTCCCGTGGCGTATGGTTACTAAAATTTTCCCCACCTAGTTTGGCACTCACCGCTGCCACAAAAGGGAGCAAAGCTGCTAAAAAGATAAACAGAGCCAAGTTCATTAGTTTTCCTCATGTATTAATTGAAAAAACAGCATATAAATCCGCGCTAAAAGCATGATAATCTTATCAACCCCGACTCAAATCTTGTGCTCTTATCACTCTTAATACCCTTTTTTTCCCTGAATATAACGACTGTAGGTACTTATAGCCAAATAACCACTGCATATAAGCTTCCCACTTTTCAATCTGATTAAGCATAAGGTTTTTGTATAAAATTAACTCATATTAAAAACACATCGCTAATCAAGCGAATAGAAATAAAAGGTTGTTTGCTATGTCATCTCGTCGTCATTTTATTAAAAACCTAGCGGCTCTCAGTACGCTGTCTGCTGCTCTACCACTGGCTGCTCGCGCTCAAACCCAAAGCAGCCCTACCAGTAAAGCACGAAACTATGTATTAGCCCATGGTTCTTGGCATGGCGGCTGGTGCTGGCAGGCAGTCGCTGCCATTTTGCGTGAGCAAGGTCATCGTGTTTTCACACCGAGCTATACCGGTATGGGCGATCGAGCACACCTTATTAATAAAAACATCACCATTGATACCTTTATCGAAGACCTCATTCAGGTCATCAACACCGAAGAACTTGAAGACGTCATTTTAGTCGGTCACAGTTTTGGTGGTATTCCTATCACTGGTGTGGCGGATCGTATCCCTGAAAAAATTGGTCATTTGGTTTATTTTGACTCCATCGTTTTGGAAAGCGGCAAATCGGCTTTTTCTAATTATCCTAAAGCCGACGCGGACGCACGTATTGCTGCGGCCTCTAAAGCGACCAACGGCCTTGCCGTTCCTGTGCCTAACCCCTTACCCGAAGCGTGGGGCATCAAGGCCAATACCCCTGAATACGATTGGGTAGAACGCCGTTTGACTCCACACCCATTGGCCAGCTACACCACGGCTTTAGAGCTCAACAACCCAATTGGCAACAACCGTCCTAAAACCTATATCAGCTGCACCGAACCCGAACTAGCCGTTTTGGCCGACTCCAAAGCTCTGGTTAAATCACAAAAAGATTGGGGTTGGGTGGATTTAGCGGCTCCCCACGAGGCGCATATTACTCACCCCAAAGAATTGAGCCAGATTTTATTAGACCTAGCTTAATTATTTTTGATGGCGTCTGCCTGGTAGGTTGATTAATTTGTCATCCTTTATAGGTGACATCAACCTAGCAGATTAACTCGCTATTCCACGCAAAATGGTTCTGGCTTGTAGGTTTGCCCATCCTCTTATCAAGATGTGGGCTTAGCAGATTAATTTGCCATCTCATACCAAACAGCCCAGCAAACAGATTTTTCCTTGCTGGGCTGTTTGGTTTTTTAGTGCCTGCTATTTAGCGGGTTCCTATAACCATTTCATACGTTTAAAGCGATAATACAAGCCTGCGCAGACCACTGCCATGGAAGAAAGCACCACAGGATAACCATAGTTCCAACTCAGCTCTGGCATATTCTGAAAGTTCATTCCATAAATTCCTGCAAAAGCCGTCGGAATAGCAATAATGGCCGCCCAAGCAGCTAACTTACGGGTCACATCGTTTTGCTGCAGTTGAATGATCATCATTCCACCTTCAAAGGCAAAAGCCAAGGTGTCCCGTAGCGCGCCAATTAATTCGGCCTGCCGTGCAATACGGTCAGCCACCTCCGCAAAATATGCCCGACTGCCATCACCAATATAAGTTTCGTTTTGTCGAGCAAAACGTCGTGATAGTTCCGATAAAGGACCGATGCTGCTTTGAATTCTTAATAACGTTCTACGCAAATGGTAGACTTGTTCTATATCTTTTTTCTGAGACCGACCGACAAATAAATGTGTCTCAGCCTTTTCCACTCGTCTTTCAAACTCTAATAAGCTTTCCGTATAATCATCCGTTATAAAATCCAAAATTTCGGCAGAAATATAATCCGCTCCACGCGCAATCAGCTCTGGACTTTCTTCTAAGTACTCTTGGACCTCGTGGTCATTTAACCGAGTATTGCGCCAAATACTGATTAAAAACCCATCACCAAACAGCAGTTGTACCTCGCCAAAGCGAACCACACCCTGTTCCGAAAAAAAGGTCATTGCGACAATTAAACTGGCTCCCTCGTACGTCACCACCTTAGGACGGCGATGTCTGCTTTGAATCTCATCAATGGCTCGCTGTTGCTGCACATAATAAGGAAGAAGCTGCTCTAGTTCTGCTACGCTGGGATCATATAAACTAATCCACAACACACTACCGGGAACCTTTTCTGGGCGCGGATAGGCTTGATCAAGCTGTTGCGGCGCTTGTCCCGGGACATAGTACGTAATACGATTTTCTTTAGAGGTAGATACAGGCATACTGATGCATTAACGAATCGTTTTTATTAATGGATAGGCCCTAATGTATCACTTACACCCTACCCTTGCTGGCGATACGTTTTATTTTTGATTTTTTAATGACTACAGGCACAAAACTGTCCTATGGCGGCCAAGAGCTCCTGATTTTGATCCGTCTGCAAACCTTCAAGGATCTGTAACTGCTCTCGAGCTAACGTTGCTCGCTCCATTAAATCTGCTAAGGATAGCCTTAGCAAGACTCCATCTCTTACCATCCATTCACCATCGACCATCACATGGCGTACGGCTTGGGCATCCTCAACATAAACCAACTGTTGTAAGACATGATTTAAAGGCTGCCAATTAATATGGGACAAGTCTACAAAGACCATATCCGCTAAATAGCCTTCCTGTAAGCGTCCCACCTGCCCTTCCAAGCCTAAACAAGCTGCCCCTCCCTCTGTTGCGGCAAAAAACACCTCTTGAGCGCTCAACCATTCTGTTACCTGTGGTGTTTTAATACGAGAGAGCAATGCCCCCATCCGTACGCTTTCGTACATATTCTGATTATCGCTACTACTTGCCCCATCAGTTCCTATCCCCACTTTTAGGCCGTAATCTAGCATTTTGCGTACATCAGCAATACCACTACCCAAGCGTAAATTCGCTACTGGGTTGTGTGCTATAGCAACCTGATGTTCTGCAAGTAAAGCAAGCTCTGTAGCGTTTAACCAAACACAATGAGCTAAAACCCACTGTTCGTTCAGTATTCCTAATCGCGATAAGTGCTGAATTAATCCACCTTGATAACGCTTAGGATACATCTGCTTTTGTAGTGGTGACTCCAAAGCATGGGTATGTATCTTTATACCTAATTCCATCGCTAACTCGTGGCAAGACATCAGAAAATCGTCTGAGCTAACTAAAGGAATTGAAGGGGCTAACGCCCAGCTCACTCGGTCATATTTCGTATTAAATACCGCCCTCAAAGACTCTAATATAGCCTCCATATTTTTATCAGCGCCCTGCAAATACAACTGCTGACGAGAAAGAGGCAAGTGACGGAGTAAGTCAGGAATTGATCGGTAAAAATTCTGATCAGCAAACATCGGGGCCAAAGCAACAGGTTTAGAGGCTGTCGCAGACGCA
>DUNB01000063.1 GCA_012839585.1 Alcaligenaceae bacterium
AAAAAGAACATGGCCGCAGCAGTACCTGGGTTCGCCGATTTTTTGCCCATACGGCGCAACAAATGGCGCATTTCCATGGAGACATCACCAAAGTCGATGTCGACTGGGCATGGGTTATAGCATTTATGGCAAACCGTACAGTGATCGCCAACGTCTTCGAACTCTTCCCAGTGTTTAAGGCTAATGCCACGACGGGTTTGTTCTTCGTATAAGAAGGCTTCGATCAATAACGAAGTGGCTAAAATTTTATTACGAGGCGAATACAGTAAGTTGGCGCGTGGCACGTGCGTGGCACAGACGGGCTTACATTTACCACAGCGTAAGCAGTCTTTGATGGCATGAGAAATAGCACCAATTTCACTGCGCTGCATGATGAGTGATTCGTGACCCAACAGATTAAAGCTAGGTGTCCAAGCACGAGACAAATCCGCCCCTGGCATTAATTTGCCAGCGTTGAATCGGCCTTCAGGGTCGATACGACGTTTGTAGTCCTGAAACGGCTGTAGCTCTTCTTGGGTAAGGTATTCAAATTTAGTCAGACCAATACCGTGTTCACCTGAAATGACACCATCAAGACGACGCGCGATTTGCATGATGCGAGCCACGGTTTCATTGGCCTCTTGGAGCATCTCGTAATCGTCAGAGTTAACCGGAATATTGGTGTGTACGTTACCGTCACCAGCGTGCATATGTAACGCCACAAAAACGCGACTGCGCAAAACGCGATCATGGATGGCCTGTAATTCGGCTAAGACGGCCGCACAGTCTGTACCAGGAAAATGGCTTTCCATTTTTGCGCGAATTTCGGTTTTCCAAGAGGTGCGCAGGGTGTGATCTTGGAGTAGTTCCAGAATAGTGACAGCAGGATTTTCAGCAATGCGTGCTTCGATGGCAGGCCGCTCGTTGATGCCTAGCTCTGAGAGGGTGTTGAGACTATCCGCCGCTTTGGATTCTAAGTGATTTAATAACCAGCTCCAGCGTTGACGTACCTGCTGCAAGGTAGCCAAGGCATCGTGACGGCGCTCTTCTAGGATTTCGGCACGAGTGTGTGCGGCATCTTCGTGATCGGTGACTTTACCGGTGGGTAAGTCCCCTTTAAGAAAGTGTTCGAGTTCATCCACTAAGCGCAGCTTATTGCGTGTAGAGAGTTCAATATTGATGCGTTCGATTTCGTCGGTGTACTCGCCCATGCGATCTAAGGGGATCACCACGTCTTCGTTAATTTTAAAGGCGTTGGTGTGTCGCGCAATAGCGGCCGTACGGGCACGGTCCAGCCAGAAGCGTTTGCGTGCCTCGGCGCTGACAGCGACGAAGCCTTCACCGTGGCGGGTATTGGACAGACGCACGACTTCACTGGCGGCCTTTGCCACAGCGTCCTCATCATCACCCACAATGTCACCGATCAGTACCATTTTGGGTAAGCCACTACGCTTGCTTTTGGTCGCATAGCCCACAGCGCGTAAGTAGCGTTCGTCCAAATGCTCTAGGCCTGCTAGGAGCACACCTTGTTCCTTGCCTACGTCGGCTAAGTAGTCTTTGATCTCTACGATGGAGGGCACAGCATTGCGTGCGGAACCAAAGAATTCTAAACAGACGGTACGGGTGTGGTCAGGAAGACGGTGCAAGATCCAGCGTGCGGCAGTAATAATGCCATCACAGCCTTCTTTTTGTACACCAGGTAGACCAGCAAGGAATTTATCCGTTACGTCTTTACCTAGTCCCTCTTTGCGGAAACGCTTACCCTCGATTTTGAGGGTTTCTTGGCGTAATAAATGGGCGCCGGGTTCTTGGGCGCCGTCATACCAATGCAACTCAAAGATGGCTTCATCCACCTCGTGGATTTTGCCTAAATTATGATCAATGCGGGTAATTTCTAACCAGTTGCCCTCTGGGTCCACCATGCGCCACCAGCTTAGGTTATCCAGCGCAGTACCCCATAAAACGGCTTTTTTGCCGCCGGCGTTCATGGCGACGTTACCCCCCACACAAGACGCATCAGCAGAGGTGGGGTCCACGGCAAATACACGTCCAGCGGCTTGAGCGGCCTCGTCTACGCGGCGTGTGACCACCCCCGCACCCGTTAAGATGGTGTGGGTAGGTTCCGCTAGGCCAGGCAGTTGAATCAGTTCTACCGGGCCAATGGCGTCTAGCTTTTCTGTATTAATAACCACAGAGCGTGGGCTAAGAGGAATCGCACCACCGGTATAACCGGTACCACCGCCACGAGGAATGATGGTGAGTTTGAGTTCTATACAGGCACGAACCAATGCTGCGATTTCTTCTTCGCTATCTGGGGTGAGCACCACAAAGGGGTACTCCACGCGCCAGTCGGTGGCATCGGTCACATGGGAAACACGTGATAAACCATCAAATTTAATATTGTGCTTGGCGGTAATCCCGGCCAAACGTTTGATGGTTCGCTGACGTAGTTCACGGGTTTCGTGGAATTCACGCTCAAAATCATTAACGGCTTGTCTGGCAGCAGATAGCAGCGTTAAGACTTTTTGATCTCGATCAGGCACGTCTATGTCACGACGGGCATTGATTTCGTTTAGACGATGGGAGAGCGCATCAATCAGTTGTTGCTGACGCTTTGGGTTGTCTAACAAATCGTCTTGCAGATAAGGGTTGCGTCGAACTACCCAAATATCGCCCAAGACCTCAAAGAGCATGCGGGCAGATCGGCCTGTACGGCGTTCAGAGCGGAGCTCAGAGAGCTTTTCCCATGCTTCAGGGCCGAGTAAACGCAGCACAATCTCGCGATCGGAGTACGAGGTGTAGTTATAAGGAATTTCACGCAACCGAGTGGTTAGGTCAGGCGCGTTAGCGGCTAAAAATTGGCTTGCGACCGGAGCATTCATAGTGTCTAGACTCAAAGCATTGAGAGAAAAGGTTAAGCAACGACTGAACCTTTTAGTTTAAATCATTCGCCAGCAATTGGTGCTGGTGTACAGGGTTTTTTAGCGCTTTTAGCGGTATTTAAAACAAATCTGCCAGCAAGAGGCAGAAAAAGCATTGAGACCAGCCCAAATGGGGCAGGATCCAAAGAATGCCCGCTGTCATCGTGACATAGCGCAAAAATTTGCCAATAGCCATATAAAACAAACTAGGCAGCAGCGGTAGACGAGCCCAACCGGCTAAAGCACAGAGCGGATCGCCTATGAGCGGTAGCCAGGAAAACAACAGTGCTTTCGGACCTAAAATAGTGAGCCATTTGGTAATAAAGGCGTGCCAGCGTCCACCGGTTTTCTTGCCGTAATCTTGGCCGCTCTCGTCCTCGTTAGGGTGTTTTTCCCGCCACTTTTCATAGGCCTTGGCTGCACCCAAGCCCATCCAATAACTTACGCCCCCGCCTAGGGTGTTGCCTGCGGTGGCCACAAAAATGGCGGCCCAAAACATGGAGGGCGCTACACTGAGGTAGGCCAGAACGGCCGGCTCTGATCCCAGTGGTAACAGTGTGGCGGAAAAAAAACTAACAGTGAAGACGGCACTAAGCCCAACTTCCGGGAGTGCTAATAGTTGCAAGAACCAAAGTACCGTACTGTGTATCCACGCTTCCATGCGATTCCAAATAAAAGTGCTGTTGCCATAGGGGACGTGCCTATTGGCCTTGTGCTTATGTTATTCTTTTTGGTTTTACCCGCGTCTATTTTGCCGTTTGCAAACGGCCTTTTTTGTTGAAATATCTACCCAAATTATGTCCAACGACTATCTTAAACGTACTTTGACCTCCAAGGTCTACGATGTGGTGACTGAAACACCACTTGACTATGCTCCCCTCGCCTCTGCACAGCTAAATAATCGCATTTTACTGAAACGCGAGGATCAGCTCGCTGTTTTTAGTTTCAAGCTACGCGGTGCTTATAACAAAATGGCACAAATGCCGGCAGAGGATTTAGCGCGTGGTGTGATTGCCGCATCGGCTGGAAATCATGCGCAAGGGGTGGCGTTTTCAGCGAAACGTTTAGGTGCTCGCGCCGTGATTGTAATGCCTGTGACCACGCCACAGCTAAAAATCGATGCTGTGCGTAATCTTGGTGGCGAGGTGGTTCTGGCTGGTGAGAGTTTTTCCGATGCCTATGAGCATGCGGTGACTCTCATGGAAAAAGAGGGGCTCACTTTTGTGCATCCCTTTGATGATCCGGATGTGATTGCGGGACAAGGCACGGTGGGGATGGAAATTCTACATCAACACCCTGGACCCATTGATGCGGTTTTTATTCCTATTGGTGGCGGTGGTTTAATTGCGGGGGTAGCCGCATACATTAAACAGTTGCGTCCAGAGATTAAAATTATTGGTGTGCAAACCGAAGACTCGGCCGCTATGCAGCGCAGTATAAAAGCCAAGCGACGTTTGTCTCTTCAGGACGTGGGACTGTTTTCCGATGGTACGGCGGTAAAACAAGTGGGCGTAGAGACCTTTAAGCTCACACAAAAGTACGTGGATGACTTTGTTTTAGTGGACACCGATGCGATTTGTGCGGCCATTAAAGACGTGTTCCAGGATACGCGTAGCGTGTTAGAGCCTGCGGGGGCTTTGGCGATGGCTGGCGCGAAAAAATACCTACGTCAACATGAGATCAGTGGTGGAACCTTTATTGCGATCACCTCTGGCGCAAACATGAACTTTGACCGTTTGCGCTTTGTGGCCGAGCGCGCCGATGTGGGTCTGGCTCGTGAAGCGTTATTCGCTGTGACCTTACCTGAAAAACAAGGTAGTTTTTTACGATTGTGTGAGGCCTTGGGTGATCGGTCCGTTACCGAGTTTAATTACCGTATTTCGGATAAAAATACGGCACATGTTTTTGTGGGCTTGAGCATTCACTCCGAAAGTGAAATCGATCAGTTAGAGCAGCACTTTATTGATAAAGGCTTCCCTACCTTGAATTTAACCAATAACGAAATGGCCAAAACGCATCTGCGTTATATGGTGGGCGGACGATCTGATTTAGCCCATCACGAGGTGCTGTATCGTTTTGAGTTCCCAGAGCGTCCTGGTGCATTGCGTCGTTTTTTAAGCAGCATGAGTCCCGAGTGGAACATCAGCTTGTTCCACTACCGTAACCAAGGGGATGATTACGGTCGTATTTTGATCGGAATGCAAGTGCCCCCAGCGGATAAGAAAATATTCCGCGAGTTTCTGAGCGATTTGGGTTATCCCCATTGGAATGAGAGTGATAACCCCGCCTATAGACTCTTTTTATAGGTTATTTTGCAAAAAGGGACTCTAAGGAGTGAAACGCCTTAAATTCGAGGGCGTTTCCAGAGGGGTCCATGAAGAACATGGTGGCCTGCTCGCCAGGCTCACCTTTAAAGCGGATGTAGGGTTCAATCACGAACTCGGTGTTTTCAGCTTTAAGGCGCTCCGCCAAGGCTTCCCACGTAGGCATATCTAATACCACACCAAAGTGACGTATGGGCACATTGTGCTCATCCACATCACTGGTGGCTACAGGGGTGCACTCCTCGGGAGCCAAGTGTGCAACGATCTGGTGGCCGTACAGATTGAAGTCAATCCAATGATCCGAGGATCTACCCTCGGCACAACCCATTTTTTTGCCATAAAACTCGCGCGCTTCAGCCAGATCGCGTACAGGAAAAGCGAGGTGAAAAGGGCGTAATGCAGTGTTCGACATGATGAGAAGAGCTCCTATGTGTTCATTGTTATGTGCTGCTTGTTGATAAGGAGCAGCCCCATCATCATAGCGTTAATCCTTCGCAAAGCGAACGCGTTCCTTGGGAAAATGAATACTGAAGGTGCTGCCTGCGCCATAACGGCTTTTTATATTGAGCTCAGCTTGATGACGTACGACAACGTGGCGGGTGATGGCTAAACCCAAGCCGGTGCCGCCCGTAGCACGTGAACGCCCTTTGTCGGCCCGGTAAAAACGTTCAGTCAAACGTGGAATGTCTTGAGGAGCAATGCCAATCCCTGTGTCTTGCACCGAAAAGGTAGCAGAGCCGTCTTCGTTCATAAACCAAGAGGTGGTAATGGTGCCGTCTTTGGGCGTGTAACGCGCGGCATTGGTCAGTAGATTGCCTACCGCCGAGGCCAGCTCGGTCTCGGCCCCTTCTAACCAGAGATTATCGTCAATATTGGTGACAAACACATGCTGGCCGTTAGATAGCGCCTGTACACGATGTAAGGCTTGTTCAATCACGCAATTGAGTGGGACGGCAGCGGTTTCAGCGGAGGGAGAAGATTCGAGGGTGGATAGAGTGAGCAAATCAGACACAATGGCCTGCATGTGTTGCGCTTGCTCTAGCATCATCTCCTCGTAACGCACTCGTTGTTCTATGGGTAAGGAGTCCGCTGGCATGTCACGTAGTGTTTCTAAAAAGCCCAATAATACGGTGAGAGGGGTGCGTAACTCATGGGACACATTGGCGACAAAGTCTTTGCGTGTGGTTTCCAACTTTTCCACCTGTGTCATATCACGGGATACGAGTAAAAATTGACCTAAGCCATAAGGGGTGAGCTGCAACAAAATGGCACGCTCCCTACCGCGTTGGGAAAGATGAAGCAAAAGCGGTTGTTCCCACGCTTTATCTTGCGCGTAGTCCGCGAATTCAGGGGAGCGCAAAATATTAAAAATACTTTGATGCCGGTCAGTGGCCAGATTGAGCCCCAAGTGTTGGCAGGCCGTTTGATTACACCACTGCACATTCATGTTCTGATCTAAAGTGACCGCGCCATCCGGTAAAGCCTCCGCCGCCATCATAATGCCTTCTAAGTGACGATTGAGCGTCTGGAGGTCGATGCGATTTTGTTTTAGTTTTCTATAGATGGGGGCGAGTACATCATCCCAAGGGCCCATCGAGGGCGGCGGTGGGGCATTCAGATCCCGTACCCAGCGTTGAAACTTTTGGTGTTGGTTGCCACTAATAAGCACCATCGTTAATAGAATCAGGGCAAAAGTCGCCCAGCCTATACTGGGGCCTAGCCACATGCCCAAGGCGATGGCCACGACGGCGGCTAGAGAAACGGTGCTTAGGGTTTTTCTCATGGTTAGTTGGTTTTTTTGTCGGTAGCTCGTTCAAGTCGAGTCGAGGCAAAACGATAGCCCGCGCCACGAATGGTCTCTATATGCGTATCATGACCGCTGGGTTCTAGGGCTTTGCGTAAACGTCTAATGTGTACGTCAACGGTGCGCTCTTCAACAAACACATGATCACCCCAGACCTTGTCCAACAGCTGGGCACGCGAGAAAACGCGTTCAGTATGTGTCATAAAAAAGTGCAGAAGACGAAATTCAGTAGGCCCAATAGTAAGGGTTTTATCATCACCCGTCACGCGATGTGTGGTCGGGTCTAGGGTTAAGGTACCTATTTCAATGATGTCGTCTGTCAACTGGGGCGCGCGGCGGCGCAGTACGGCTTTGATACGTGCCAAAAGCTCTTTTGGGGAAAAAGGCTTGGTGATGTAGTCATCGGCGCCAGCTTCTAAACCTTCCACCTTATCGGCTTCGGCGCCTTTGGCGCACACGCCAAGTCCCCGTTATTA
>DUNB01000064.1 GCA_012839585.1 Alcaligenaceae bacterium
AGCGTTGTCACCAATAACGGTTTTTGGTGGTCGTCGGCCCAGGGTTGATTGGTGGCTCTGTGGCCGCGGCCTTAAAGCAGGCTGGCTGTGTAGGTAAGGTGATTGGCGTGAGCCGCCAAGCTACCACCACCTCTGCGGCTTTGGATCTAGGTTTGATCGACGAGGTGGCGGATTTGGTCACGGCCACACAACAGGCAGATGTGATTCTACTGGCGACCCCGGTACGAGCAACACGCAGCCTCCTAGAGCAGATCAAACCGCACTTATTGCCGCATACCGTCATTACGGATGCCGGCAGCACCAAAGCCGATGTGTTGGCAGATGCGTTAGAGGTCTTGGGGGATCAAGCCGTACAGTTCTTGCCTGGACACCCCATTGCTGGGGCAGAAAAAGCCGGTCCTGAGGCCGCATTTGCTGAGCTTTATCGCGATCGTATCGTGATTCTGACACCGCACAAAAACAATACGGCACCGATTCGGCAGCTTATTACCCAGATGTGGGAGGCTTGTGGTGCGCGTGTGATGTTGATGTCGGCGGCCGATCACGACCGAGTGTTGGCCTCTGTCAGTCATGTACCGCATTTTTTATCGTCCGTTTTTATGTGGCAGGTAGCCAGTGCGCCGGATGCCGATGTGCGCTTGCATGTGGCAGGTAGCGGTTTTAGAGACTTTACACGGATTTCTGCAGGCTCTGCCGAGGTTTGGCGTGATATTTTCCTGAGCAATCGCGAGGCCATGCTGTCCGAGTTACAGCAGGTGCGCCAGGCTTTTGAGCAAGCAGAAACGGCTTTGCTCGAGACCGACGAGACGGCTTTATATGAATTTCTGGAAAAGGCTGCCTTAGCGCGTCGCCTTTGGGGTAGTAGGAGTGGGTTGGAATGAGCATAGAACAGCTGGTTTTGCCACCGGTGACAACAGCTAAGGGGGTGGTACACCTGCCTGGCTCCAAAAGCATATCGAATCGAGCCCTGTTGTTGGCAGCGATTGCACCCGGTGTCACCACCTTGACTGGGTTATTGGCTTCTGATGACACGAAGGTGATGTTGGAATCACTCCATAAAATGGGGGTGAAAGCGGTTCAGCTGGACGCAGATAGCTACGAAATACATGGCGGTAGCCCTTTTGCGAACACCTCGGCCGATTTGTTTTTAGGTAATGCAGGCACAGCCGTGCGTTCCTTAACCGCAGCGCTGGCCTGGATGGGGGGGACGTTCACCTTATCGGGCATTGATCGTATGCACGAGCGTCCTATTGGTGATTTGGTTGATGCCTTACGTTTGGCTGGTGCAGACATCAGCTACTTAGGAAAAGAGGGCTATCCGCCGCTAAAAATAGGGCAGCCCGCACTGAATCTGACACAACCCATTCGCGTTAAAGGCTCTGTGTCGAGCCAGTTTTTAACGGCGTTATTGATGGCCGCGCCCATTGCCACGGCAAAAGGTCAAACAGACTTAGTCATCGAGGTTGAAGGCACTTTGATCTCCCAGCCGTATATCGCCATTACCTTAGATATGATGGCGCGTTTCGGGGTGCAGGTTGAACATGATCAAGATTGGCAGCGATTCGTGGTGCCGCATTCGGCAGCTTATAAATCCCCAGGTACTTTGCACGTAGAGGGCGATGCCTCATCGGCTTCCTATTTTCTTGCTTTGGGCACCATTGCCGGTGGCCCTATAGATATACAAGGGGTGGGTTCGTTATCGGTGCAGGGCGATGTGCAGTTTGCCCAGGTCATGCAGCACATGGGCGCGCAGGTCGAGTTTTTTCCTAACGCCATGCGAGTCACAGGCAAAAACGTCGCTCAGGGAGATAAGCTGCGTGCGTTTGACTTGGATTTTAATTTGATCCCTGATGCAGCCATGACAGCGGCAGCGCTAGCGATTTATGCCGATGGCCCTTGTACTTTGCGTAACATAGCCAGCTGGCGAGTCAAAGAAACCGACCGCATTGATGCAATGCAAAATGAGCTACGTAAACTCGGTGCTCAGGTTGAATCCGGCCCAGACTGGTTGCGAGTGCATCCTATTGCTCAAGATGCTTGGCAGCCTGCCGTAATCGAAACGTATGACGACCATCGCATGGCCATGTGTTTATCATTGGCTAGCTTTGGCCCGGTAGCTGTCACCCTCTTAGATCCAAACTGCGTGAGCAAAACCTTTCCTCATTATTTTTCTGTTTTTGACCAGCTTGTTAGCTAAAGCACACGAATGAATAAGCACTCAACGACTCCCGTGATCACCATTGATGGTCCCACTGCCTCTGGGAAAGGCACCGTCGCCGCGTTGGTAGCGGCACATTTGGGTTGGCAGATCTTAGACAGTGGGGCGTTGTATCGATTAACGGCCTTAGCTTGCTTACGGCAAGGCGTAGACACAAATGAGATAGACGCTGTTGCCCAGGTGGCGCGTCAGTTAGACGTAAACTTTGATCAGGGCAGATGCTTTTTAGGCGCAGAGGACGTAACCGATGCGTTGCGCGCGGAAAAAATCGGCTTACTTGCCTCGCAAGTTGCCGCCTATCCCGCCGTCAGAGACGCTTTATTAGCACGCCAACGTGATTTTCAACAAGGCGCCGGCCTGGTGGCCGATGGGCGAGATATGGGAACCGTTGTGTTTCCTGATGCACCTCTGAAAATCTTCCTTGTTGCAGATGTGCAATCACGGGCGCAAAGGCGCTATAATCAGTTGATAGAAAAAGGTGTATCTGCTAACCTTTTAGATCTATTAGCCGATTTGCAGGCACGCGATTTACGCGATACCAGCCGGGCAGTGGCTCCTTTAAAGGCGGCCCCCGACGCGTATATTATTGACTCCACTACGCTGTCTATCAATGACACCGTGGATCAGGTGCTGCAATATTGGGCTAAAAAACAGAATTGATTGGTGTCGTAAAAAGACAGTTGTTAGGTCCTTTACGATGTGTTTTCACTCCACCGGGCAATGGTGCCTGGTGTGCATTTACTAGGCCAGTAATGGCTGATGGATTTATTTAATGTCCTCCATCTCTACTACCGATGTATTAGGCGGCGAAAGCTTTGCCGACCTATTTGAAGCTAGCCTTCAATCTCAAGACCTAAAAGCCGGCGAAGTTATCTCCGCTGAGGTCTTGCGTGTTGACCACAACTACGTTTTAGTTAACGCAGGCTTGAAATCCGAGTCCATGATTCCTATCGAGGAATTCTTGAACGATCAAGGTGAACTCGAAGTCGAGCCCGGCGATTACGTTTCCGTTGCTATCGATGCATTCGAAAACGGTTATGGCGACACCATCTTGTCCCGCGATCGCGCTAAACGTCTATCGGCTTGGTTGTCTCTAGAACAAGCCTTGGAATCTGGCGAACTCGTTACCGGTACCATCACTGGCAAAGTCAAAGGCGGTATGACTGTAATGACCAACGGTATCCGTGCTTTCTTGCCCGGCTCCTTGGTTGACTTACGTCCTGTTAAAGACACCACTCCATACGAAGGCAAAACCGTTGAGTTCAAAGTGATCAAACTTGATCGCAAACGTAACAACGTAGTGCTATCTCGTCGTGCCGTTCTCGAAGCCAGCATGGGCGAAGAGCGTCAAAAACTACTCGAAACCCTCACCGAAGGTATCGTTGTTAAAGGTATTGTTAAAAACATTACCGATTACGGTGCATTCGTTGACTTGGGCGGTATCGATGGTCTATTGCACATCACCGATATGGCATGGCGCCGTGTACGTCACCCATCTGAAGTTCTTCAGGTTGGTGAGGAAATCGAAGCTAAAGTTCTTAAATTTGACCAAGAGCGCAGCCGTGTATCCTTGGGCGTTAAACAGCTAGGCGAAGATCCTTGGATCGGTCTATCCCGTCGTTACCCACAAAGCACACGTCTATTCGGTAAGGTAACTAACCTAACTGATTACGGTGCGTTTGTTGAAGTCGAAGACGGTATCGAAGGCTTGGTACACGTTTCCGAAATGGATTGGACCAACAAAAACGTAGACCCACGCAAAGTAGTAACTTTGGGTGAAGAAGTCGAAGTCATGGTTCTAGACATTGACGAAGATCGTCGTCGTATCTCCCTAGGTATGAAACAGTGTCGTGCTAACCCATGGGAAGAGTTCGCATTGAACTTCAAACGTGGCGATAAAGTACGTGGCGCAATCAAATCCATCACAGACTTCGGCGTGTTCGTTGGTCTAGACGGTGGTATTGATGGTCTAGTTCACTTGTCCGACCTATCCTGGACTGACAGTGGCGAAGAAGCTGTTCGCAACTACAAGAAAGGCGACGAAGTTGACGCTATCGTTCTAGGTATCGATACAGACAAAGAGCGTATCTCTTTGGGTATCAAACAACTAGAAGGCGACCCCTTCAACAACTACGTATCTGCTAACGATAAAGGTGCAGTAGTTAAAGGTACTGTTAAATCCGTTGAGGCCAAAGGTGCAGTAGTTACCTTGTCCGTAGACGTAGAAGGTTACCTACGTGCTTCTGAAATCTCTGCAGGTCGTGTCGAAGACGCCACCACAGCAGTTAAAGAAGGCGACGAAGTCGAAGCCATGATCATCAACGTAGACCGCAAAGCGCGTTCTATCCAGTTGTCCATCAAAGCCATCGATAACGTTGAAACAGCACAAAGCATGCAGCGTCTATCTGACTCTAGCGCCTCCGCAGGTACAACAAACCTAGGTGCTTTGCTACGTGCTCAGTTAGAACAGCAGCGTGACGACGCTGAATAAGGTGTGACAAAGTCTGAGCTTATCGCACTACTGGCTAGCCGCAACGAGCAGCTGGCCAGTAAAGACACCGAGCTAACGGTTAAAACCATTCTCGATGCCATGACAGCAGCTTTAGCTAATGGTCAACGCATCGAGATCCGAGGATTTGGTAGCTTTTCATTATCTACCCGCTCTTCTCGGGTCGGTC
This sequence comes from Alcaligenaceae bacterium, assembly GCA_012839585.1. Classification (GTDB taxonomy): domain Bacteria; phylum Pseudomonadota; class Gammaproteobacteria; order Burkholderiales; family Burkholderiaceae_B; genus Paenalcaligenes. The sequence continues at coordinate 4,897 of DUNB01000064.1, forward strand.
GTAACCCTCGCTCCGGCGAACAAGTCTTAGTGCCCGCCAAACAAGTACCACACTTTAAAGCAGGTAAGGAACTACGTGAACGGGTTGATCAGGCTTTCCTAGCTGAAAAAAACCGTTAATAGACGCCACTTATCTGGCTTAAAAAAACAGGCTCTTAATGAGCCTGTTTTTGCGTCTGTGCGAATTTCCCATTTGCCTTTACAATCAGTAGATCAAATACATTTGTTGGA